>JBGPML010000032.1:0-9421 GCA_041486955.1 Patescibacteria group bacterium | reverse complement strand
GGTTGTTATTAGTTTAAAAAGATAAATTTTTTGGTAGGGACATGGGGTCTACTGGCACCGCAAGGGTATTACCCTATTCGCCACAGCGAATGGTGGCACAGAGCGCTCCCCTATCCCTACCGACCCAACCCCAGCACGCTTAAAATGCGAATTTAATGTAAAGTCATAAACTAATATCGCCTATAAAAAAGATGCCAGAATCTCGATTCCTACCCATTAGGACACCTGTAGAAATAGAATAGTTATCTCCCACGTTTCCATGATAGGTACTCATTGCACTTTCATTAATATCGGCGGGCAGAAATATTGTAGAACATTTTTTACCTATCGTGCTATTTTTTTCAGCCATTTTCCTCAAGAAAGATGCTGCAATCTCACAAGCTGCCTCGGGCATTTTGCCGTTTATATCTTTGGAAAACATCTCAATTTCCGAGTCCTTTATACCAACATCTGAGCCAATAGTTAATATTGTCGACTTTTTTGCATCTGGTATAAACATACTGAATTTATCATTCGCTTTATCTTGAACATGTTCATCAAAATCCTCAAAATTAGAAACTAAGACGATTGTTGAAATAGCTTCATTCTGTTTATAGATATAACCTGAAAATATGAAACTAACTCTTTTATGGTAAGTATCAACATTTAACTTCGAGAAATCCTCAGTCGCTCTTGCAGAAAACCGTCTTATTATCGGAAAGAATGAATAATCTGGGGATATAGAATCTGACAAAGTGGATATCAACCACTTCATCATGTGGAAATTTGCCGCCTTCGCAAGGCCTGTGTATCCAACAGTAACTCTCGCGTTTCCACATACTAAAACGAAAGCTTTATTTGAGTCGTCAACAGTATTGCCTCCTCTGTCAGATAAAAGTCTATCTGATACCTGCAATGAAGCTTTTTTTGAGATTGCATTTAAGATTAAAGTCATTGCATGAATTATAATAGGGAATAAACATCAGTCAAATATAAAAGCGGGGTGGTATGAGCACCCCGCTTGTTGGGACCGACCAAATGGTCAGTTTTATTTAAAGAAGTGGCTGAAGTCCACTCTGAAGATGCGTCCTTTCTTCCCTGTCAACCAACCACCGTAGCGAACGTAGATCGTGTCGTGCGGGGTAGGTTTATACTGTAAGGCTGGGCCTGCCAGAAAGCTGGTTTGTCCTCCGATGGTGCTCGAGAGAATTCCACCAAGGCCAACACTCCACTGACTACTGCCGTGGATCGGCCACAATACGTTGGCGCGCGGGGAGAAGAACGTCCATTTCCCGTCTCCGGGACTGGACGTAAGGTAGAGAGGTCCACCAAACCGACCATCTCCCACCTTGCCGAAGATCAGGCTGTACAGCCCGTATCCGACGACCTTGCCTTGACCGAGGGCATAGTCGATAACTGGGCCGACCTGCAGACTTAAGCCCTTTGTCCTGACCGGTTCGAGATAACTTGCTTCGAGCACCGGATTGTTTGAGTTGACCCCGAAGAAGTCAAGTTCGCCCCAACGATGGAACAAGAGAATCGAGTCCGTTGGTGGAGTGAGGCCGTTCGGGTCGAGTCTTACCCACATCACTCCGGTGAGTATGGGTTGTTTTGCCTCCTTTTGACCTGATTCTTCCGCAAATGCCAACCGTACGTTGCCGACGAGCATCGTCGCCATCGCCACGAGAGTGACGAATATGGCCTCAGTGCAGATCGGGCGCCAGATGTTCGGTATGAGTCGGAACCAGCTAAGGCTCGGTCGGCCCCAGATGTACTGAAACAGAACGACGATCGACTGGAATGGCGACTGAAGAACTGGTCGATCAAAGCGGACTATCGCCGCTCGTTCTTTCATCCAACCAAGGTCCGTTTTGGGACGTGACCGAATTCGCAATCGATCCATTGCGTCGGCAAGGCGACGGACTCGTTCGGCGAGCGGCTCATCAACCTCGTATCCTTTGACAAAGACCACACCGAGAATCGTGGCCAGTACGAGGTCGATAGGACGACCGCGCATCGCCGCGATCCCCCAGGCAATGCTTTGTCCATCCTTCGTCACTTTTAGGAAGAGGATGACAAGCAGCATTGGGGCGAAGCAGAAATACCACAGGTACAGGTGACACAGACCTCTTCCCATCACCCCCCAAGGCATGGGTTCGTCTTTTTCGAGGTGGCGAAACTTCAGCGATGCCGCAGCCATTACGTCAGGAGGATAGATGTTCTCCGCCCGCTGAAACATACAGCGAACAATGACATCTGCCCGTCTTCGTGTACCATCGGCATACTGCTCAACGTGATCCCGCAGGTATCTCAACTGATACATCTCTTTGAAATACCTATCGGGAGTCATCTCGTTCATGACACCTGTTCGACGTTCAATCCTGGTGAGTTTCGCCTCAACAAAGTCGCGAGGCAGCGTGCATCTGGCCGCATCTTCTCGTTCGACTCGTTGCTGCTCGGTGACGATACACCGAACTGCGGGACGGATCCAAACGAATGAGCCTGCAATTACTGCTAGCAGGCATAAATATCGAAACCACTTAGGCATCTCGTCTCTCCTTTGCCTGAGTGTGGCACGATTATCGTGCGACTGTATTATGAGGCAAATACATAAAAGAATCAATACTTTATATCTTGAATTATTTATTTTATACTCTCGGCAAGGAGGGATTATGAGATGAACGCTTCAGTTGAAGCAAAGCCGACGACATATACATATTCAGCAGCTCGAGTCGGGAATGTCATTGTGGTAACCAAGATTGCTGAGGACGATGCCGGAGTGTATTACCGATATCGTCAGGACGAAACTTACCATTGCGTTCCGCAATTTCCACAAGAGGACATTAGTATATTGTTGGGAGTGGTAACAACGATGTGGTGTCGTGGAAGGGATCCGCATCGAGAATATTGCTTCTACTGTAAGAAATTCCCTTCTCATAAGAAGGCTCGCATGAATGAGCTTCTCGGCCATGTACAAAATGGCCCCCTCGATTCTGAAGCGGCGAAAGAGTTGTTCGAATTGCTGGAAGCTAATTGAATCCTAGGCTGTCTTCTATTTCATTTTCCCGGCCGGAAGCTGCTTATGCTACCGGCCTTTTTCTTGTACGAAAACCTGATCCCTGATATTATTCCGCTGTTCAGCCCGAGTCACTCTCGACTCACTTTAAGACTGTGTGGGAGAATTCGATGAATGCATGGAGAAAGCTGCCATCGGGAATTGCTTTCCATATCGATGAAGGTCTTGAACGAAAGACAGTCTGGTTAAGAGTTATTATTCCGATTCGGACTGAGGGAAAAGATGTAGTATTTATCTATATCTATACTCCTTTTCCTCAAGTATTTCTGATTCTCGACCCTACGGTTAGTTCATTGGTTCAATCAACGGCGGATATGCTGGCACTGCAGCTAACGAAGCAGGAGCATGATCTAACCAACCGCGGAATTGTGGCGTTAGCCCACTTTCGAAACGGTGAGTGCGAGATTCTTCATCCGTTAGAATGCGATCCGGCTAATCCTGATGCTCGCGAAGATATGATGTTTCGTGATGGGTACCGCATCGTCCAGCATTACTTTACATCTCAATGAAGGACACCAAAAAGACCAGCCAGTGGCTGGTCTTCGACTTTATATACAAATGTTACTCTTGATTTGTTTGCGGTGACATCATGTGCCAGACGAGCATAGCGACCCAGGCGACGAACAGACTAGACATGATCAGGTTATGGAAAGGTGTGTCAATCGACTGAATGATGGTTCCTATAATGAGTAATGCTGCATTTCCCCACAAAACAAGTTTGGTTGTTGGATTTTTTTCCATTGACGGTGCCTCCTTAGTGCATTATAAGTTGTAGCCTAAAAAATAAGCAGCGTCAAGATGGTGTCATGTACTGGATGAGCTTTTTTGTTTGTCGATTGCCTTGCCGAGAAGAGACAAATGATTTTTTGGTCCGATCGCAATCAATCTATCGCCATCTGAAAGTTCATGCGCAGGCAGCGGGTTGATTACTATTTCTCCATTCTGGTGTCGAATGGCGGCAATCGTCAGATTGCCACCTCCAACGAGCTTTGAGACCGGAGTCCCAATTAACTTACTCCCTTCATGAATATGAAATTCTTCCAGGGCGAGAAAGTCTTTAGTCTGGTCGATTAATGTATCGAGAAATTCCACCACTGTCGGGCGGAGCGCAAGAGATGCCATATGGTAGCCACCAATCTGATGCGGCATGGCGACATCATTGACCCCTATTTTATGTAATGTATCGGCCGCTTCGGGATTCGATGCTCTGGCGATAATCGCGATATCCGGATTCAAGGCTCGGGCCGAAACAGCGGTGAATATGACATCAGCATCGGTGCCAAGAGCAATAATAATCGTCCGAGCTGACGGAATTCCAGCATCACGTAATAGTGATTCATCGATAGCAACGTCGCCGTGGATAGTGGGCCAATTATTTTTTTCTGCAAAACTCAGGCGTTCCGCGTCACGATCAATGACTACAAATGATTCTTGAGCCGCAGTTAGTTCGTGCGCAATATGCTGACCAACTCGGCCTAGACCGCAAATAATGAAATGTTGTTGCATTCGATCAGGACGTTGCTTCATGTTTCTACTATAGCGTAAAAAGTTGGCTGCAACGAAGTGATTGTGACATCTGTTATAAATTGTTTCTACCACAGTCCAAAGTCTAGCCAGAAGGTTAAAATTATGCCATGATGTGGAAGTAGCTAGAACCAGTTCTATGGAGGAATCTTCATGCTTTCATTTGTTCAATCAGTCTTAGTAACGGTTTTACTGGCTTTTCTTATCCGATTTTTTGTTGTCCAACCGTTTATTGTCGAAGGTTCCAGCATGGAGCCAAATTTTCATGACCAACAGTATATAATTATCGACAAGCTTACGTATCGATTCACCGAGCCCAAGCGCGGTCAAGTTATTGTCTTTCATCCGCCAACTGAGCCGAGCCAAAACTATATTAAACGGATCATCGGGTTGCCTGGTGAAACGGTTAAGATTGAAAACGGTGACGTATTTATTAATAACCAAAAAGTTGATGAACCATACTTAGGCATCCAAAATCACCAGACTGACCAGATGCGTCAGCGCGATCCGATTACTCTGCCTTCCAATGAATACTTTGTGATGGGCGATAATCGCAGTCATTCGTCGGATTCCCGTGAGTGGGGTGAACTAGAGAAAAGCAATATCGAAGGCCGAACCTGGTTTATCGCCTTGCCCTTCCAGGACTTTCATGTCATAAAATTACCAACCTATGGTTTAACTGCGACGACGAGTTTGCTGCGCTTGATCAGCTTTAACCATTTTAGTTAGTTGTTCAATTAAATTTGGAATACCCTGTTCCGTGAGAGCCGAGACAAACACGATCGGCAGCTTCGCCATAAAGGCAAACCGTTTTAGGAATCGCTGGGCTAGGTTGTTTTTTTTCTGCACGGTGAGTTGATGGATTGCATCTTTGGCTAAATCGGTTTTATTTAAAACAAGCACTACCTGTTTCTTGGCCTCGAGAGCATAGGCCGTGATATGAGCATCTCCCCGAGTTGGCGGTTCTTCAATGGTTAATATATGAACGACAATATCGCTTTGATTAATGGCACGTAATGTTCGAAAAAGCGAAAATTGTTCGACTCCCTTTTCGATTTTGCCGCGCCGGCGAATGCCAGCCGTATCTATAAAAATAAACTCCTGCCCATTGGGTAATTTCGCCGGGGCAGCAATACTGTCTCGTGTCGTGCCGGGTGTTTGACTGACTATCACTCGATCTTCACCTAGAATCGCATTGATTAATGACGATTTACCAACGTTTGGGCGACCAATAAACGTAATACTTGGCAAGTGTGGTTCTGCTGATTGATCAGGATTTGGAAAATGATTGGTTAAATATTCTGCGACATCGCCCATTCCACGACCATGAATTGCCGAAACCGGAAATACTTCTTTGGCTCCCAGTTTTCGAAATGCCTCCGCTTCGGCTTGGACATTCGGGTTATCCGCCTTATTGGCGAGCACGATAACTGGTTTGCCACCTTTACGAAGCGACTCCATAATCCGATCATCATCTGGTTCATGACCATGTTTTGCATCGACGACCAAGGCAATAATATCAGCTGATTCAATGGCGATAGCGACTTGTTCATCCATAGCCTTACGCACATCCTGCGTTTCTGTTTTTGGGTCGTCTTCAAAAATCAGGCCGGCTGTGTCCACAAGAGTCCATGAATGACCGTACCATTTGGCTACACCAAAATGACGGTCGCGGGTTGTGCCAGCAATTTCGGATGTTATGGCTTCACGTCGCCCAACCAGACGATTGAAGACGGTTGATTTGCCCACGTTCGGGCGACCAACAAGAGCAATGATCGGACTACTTTCCATATCTTGTATTATACCTGAAACGAAGCATCATTCGTAGGAGTAAAATGACAATTTTGTTACAATAGCCAAATGCAATATGCAGAAGTTGTTGTTGACCATAAAGCAGGGTACAATCCATTAACCTATGCGATTCCTGCCGAGATACTGGCGGATTTAGCTATCGGCAGCGTTGTTTTAGTTCCGATTGGTCACACAAAAGTCCATGGCGTTGTCCAACAATTTACCAGACGAGTTGATACCAACATTGCCCTGAAACTTAAACCAATCCATTCGGTCGTATATGCTGGCTCTTTTATCCCCGAATATCTTATTCGAGCGAGTGAGATGCTTCATAAACGGTTCGGATTTGGCTGGAGCTCAACGCTATTTTATTTTTTACCGCCATTACCTAAGCGGAGGCAGCCAGATGTTACGGCACTACTTGAGTTACAGCGTTCGCATAAGGTTTTTGATTACACCATTCCTATTTCACAACGACTCGTAGTTTATACTAAAATTGCCAATCGGCTGAACAACCAAAATCAAAGTTTGCTCATTATATGTGCCAGCCAGGCTGCGAGTCAGGCCTTAGCTGTCGGATTAAAGCAGTCATTTTCAAACGTCAAACTGGCGAAAACTGACTCGCCTAAACTGGCACGTGAGCATTTTGTTCATCAATTAACTGAATCTGACGTAAGTATCATCGTTGGTACGCGGAGTGGACTTATGACGCCGCTTAATCAAATCGGCGGCATTATTATCGATGAACCGTGGCTCCCCGGACAAAAAGAGGAACGTAGCCCCAAATTTTGGACCTGTTTTGCGGCGCAAATGCTCTGTCGTGCTCGAAATATTCCTCTCTATTTAGTGAGTAGTATCGCTTGGCCGGAAACCCAACTGTTAGCGCCTGTCACTTCTCATACTATTTCTGTCTCAAGTGGCAAAACACGGCTTATCCCAAAACGACCACTTGCCGAGGTATTATCCCAATTTTTTGCTCAAAATAGCGAAATTTGTTCGGAATTGGCCATAGTTGTGAAAGAATCACCCGACGAAATATGGTGGTGCCCACACTGTCGGACCAGGTTAAAACCAAACATCGAGTCCTGTCCGACTTGCAAGACTTCGGCGCGAGTTATCCCACCATTAACGAAGTCGCAGATTGAACAAACTATCTTGAGCTTATCGGTTACGAATCGTTACAAAATTTTCTCAGCTGATGAACTAATGCAATATCGGCAATTTGCCGCCATTTTAGCCTTGAATTATGATGTTTTCTTATCAATTGCCGATTTTCGCTCAATCTTTTATACTTCGACGCTTTTGGAACTTCTCAAACAGCAATCTCACCAGCTGTATCTTGAAACAGCCCAACCAGATGTATGGACCGATATCATGAATAACGATAATGCAACGCGATATACTACCGAATTACAGGTTCGCAGGAGGCTTTTTTTGCCCCCTTTTTCCGACGCGGTTCAATTACGGGCATTTGAGCCTCATCTTATTACAAAATTACTGCCATTAGCGGCTGAAATAGTCATAAAACAGGGTAAAATCCACAAAAATAACGATAAATATAGCCTTAATGTGTTGCTAAAACGCCAATCACGACTGCCTGAGGCGTGGTTTCGCTCATCAGTGACAGTTGATTACTTGCCAAATTATATCGATTAAAGGTTAAAAACAGGCTTTATTTCCTTGACAGGAATATACTAATACTGGTATAATTCTTCTGCACCTTGAGCGTTGTCTCATTTGCACGAAAGGAAACGAATGTATATTTTGCCTGTTGCTGGTCCGAGCTTCGCGATCCATCTGGCAGTGATTACCGCGGCCGCTCTTACTCGACCAGTAAGAAAAGTCATTCATACTCTTAAACAGTATGCGTAAACACAATTTATGCGTTATCGTCCCTGCTTATAACGAAGAGAAAGTGATCGAAGCCTCATTAATCGCCTTAAAAGCGGTTATTGGTAAAGATCACATCTACGTTGTCAGTGACGGTTCTCGCGACAAAACCGCTGAATTGGCACGGAAATATGTGCCCTCAGTTTTGGCATTGCGAAATAACCGCGGGAAAGCTACTGCGCTTGATCTTTTAATCAAAAAGTTCAAACTCACCGAACGCTATAACTATATTATGTTTTCGGATGCAGATAGTCGATTATCCCCGGATTTTCGTGATCAAATTGAGCAATATATGCTTGATAAACCCGCCTGTATTGTCGGGACGGTTTTAAGTGACCGAAAAGGCTTTATTAGTGCCTACCGAACATTTGAATACTCGCTTTCGCACAAGCTGTATAAAAATGCTCAAAATATTATGCGAATTATTGCCGTTGCTCCGGGTTGCGCTTCGATTTACCGAAGTGATATTTTAAATCAACTCGATTTATCTAACCATACGCTAACTGAGGATTTCGACTTTACGATTCAAATTCACCTGAAAAAGCTTGGGTCGATTTTGTATGCTCCGAAGGCCTATGTCGTGACGCAAGACCCGCCTACGTTACGTGACTATTGGCGTCAGATTATGCGCTGGTACACTGGTACTTGGCAAAATATTTTTATTCATCAGTTATACAAGCCAACCACAGCTATCAGCTTAGAATTATATCTTCTTCTCTTAGACAACATTGCGGCTATGAGCTTCCTTCTGTATGCCTTAATTTTCCCCAACCATTTGGGCAACTTTCTCTTAGCCACCTACATAAGCCTGCTTTCGGTTGGTGTTTTCTTTGTTCTACTTACCAAGGAATGGTGGGCTTTGTTATATTCGCCGATTTTTCCAGCCGTTTACCTCATCAACCTTATTGCTTCGCCGATTTCATTAATACGAGCTATTGTCGGTCGAAACCGACGTTTATCGTGGCATAAAGTCGCTCGTTACGCCGTCTAATACGCTCTTTTTTCATCTATCTTTTGCATAGTATAGCTTACTGCAGAGCTATTGTGCGACGCTATTGTGCAATAGTAAATATCTGCTAGTATCGCAGGCATGACTCAAACACCATTCTCGCTATTGCTTGGTTATGGGCTCGTGGTTACTCTTATATCATCAATTTTTTC
>JBGPML010000031.1:0-9436 GCA_041486955.1 Patescibacteria group bacterium | reverse complement strand
CCATGACATCGGATGTTTTTTCTGAATTGGTCATCTTTCCTCCAATCTTGCCCTCACCATAGCATAATACGCCCTAACCGAAAAGTAGATCGGGAAAGCTAAACCGATTACAGATCAATAAGTTGGCGAGCTATTACGGTTGGCAGCCTAAGTTCGAGACGATCAGAGCTGCCAGTCAATTCATGACGGGCAACCGCCGCTCGCACTAAACCGGCAAAAAGGGGATGAGCTTTATTGGGACGACTTTTAAATTCAGGGTGAGCCTGGGTCGCTACGAAATACGGATGCATAGCTACCGGTAGTTCTATAAATTCTACAAGTGTTCCGTCCGGTGATAGTCCGGAAAAAACGACACCGGCCTTTTGAAGTGCTGCGTGATATTGGGGATTGACTTCATAGCGGTGACGATGTCGTTCATGAACTTGTTTTGTGGGTAGTAATGCATCGATTTCTTCCAATTCAGGAAAATCGAGCCAGGATTTATCTTTTGCCCAAGTATAGAGTCGACTCATTCGACTGTTAGCATCGAGAACGGCGGCAAACGACCCCAGCCGCATGGTCCCTCCTTTTCGGGTAATCGTTGATTGGTCTGGCAGAAAGACAATCACCGGATCCGGCGTGTGTTGATCAAACTCTTCACTTGTTGCATCAGGTAATCCGGCCAGATTACGAGCGATATCAATTACAGCACATTGCAAACCAAGACATATCCCCAAAAAAGGCAGCTTATTCTCGCGAGCCCAGGTAATAGCTCGAATTTTCCCTTCAATACCACGACTGCCGAATCCTCCTGGCACGATCATGGCATTGATTGTTTTTAATTCACTAATTTTTAGATGTTCTGAATCAATCGGTACAACTTCAACTCGGACGTTGTTGGCAATTCCGGCATGCTTGGCCGCCTCTATGACCGATAAATAGGAATCAGATAAGTCAGTATATTTACCTACTAGTCCAACACGAACAATCGGATTGGGAATCATCGTTCGTTTGCTAATTTCTCGTAGTGTAGTCAAATCCGGTTTAACTTGCTTCTGTCCCAAGAGTGATAAGACCACCTTGGCAAAACCCTCTTTTTCCATCATAAGCGGAATATGGTACAGCGAAGCCGCGTCAACGGCCGTAATAATTTGCTTTTCGCTGACACCACAAAACAGAGCTATTTTTGATTTTAATTCGGGATTGACTGGCCGTTTCGCTCGGACAATCAATATGTCGGGACTGATGCCGTAATTCCGTAACAAAGCTACGGACTGCTGGATTGGTTTTGTCTTGGCTTCATCCGACGGGTATATATAGTCCATTTTCACCACATGGACCGAGAGAGCATTTTTGCGATGCTTAACCAGATACTGCCGTACCGCCTCAAGTGAAAAGTCCGCCTCAAGATCGCCCACAGTCCCGCCAATTTCAATAATCTGAAAGTGCGGATTTTCTCGTTCAGTTAAAATATCGAATCTTCGTTGAATTTCATCGGTTACGTGCGGCACGATCTGGATCGTTTTGCCAAGGTAGGTCCCTTTGCGCTCTTCTTCAGTCACCGATTGATACACCGCTCCCATCGTAAAATTAGAGAAACGGGTCACATTCATATCGAGAAATCGTTCATAATGTCCTAGGTCAAGATCGGTTTCCGCTCCGTCATCAGTTACAAATACCTCACCATGTTGAAATGGATTCATTGTTCCAGCATCAACATTGAGGTAAGGGTCCATTTTTAGAGGCACGACTAAAAAACCTCTTGCTTTCAAGAGGGCTCCTAAACTAGCTGATGTAATTCCTTTACCCAGGCCGCTGACTATTCCACCGGTGATAAAGACCGTTTTTGTTGCCACATATCTCCTTCGGCTCAAGACTAACACACTCGTAATTTTGCGCAAGATATTGAACCCGGCTCATAACTTTCCCTTGTTTGAGACCGAAATCTGATGGGCTCCAAGCCACGAATCGCTTGGCGAAATAGTAGCGACTATTCCTTCTCACGAGTTCGTGTCTTTCGCCTCACATAATAAGCTGGATTCTCATTTACAACAGGTTCAAAAAAAACTATACTCTGGTTGATGGCAAAACAACCGATATTAACGTGGAATCTCACCGATCTTTATCTGAGTATCGACGATAGAGCAATAGTTCGAGATTTTTCGAGAACCGATAGGTTAATCAAACAACTTGTTGACTATCGAGGGAAGATTGCCAACTTGACTCCGAAAGAAATGTTTAAACTTGTTACGACGTCAGAGGAGTTATCATTGTTTTTTCATAAAATTGGGCTTTTTGCTGGACTCCTTGATGCGACCCACGTTGGCGTTGATGCGTTTACCCGGTTTAGTAAAAAAATTGATGAAATAATTATTAATAAGAGCCAAGAAATAATCTTTATTGACGTTGAACTCGCCCATATTTCAGACGAGAAATGGGAGGAATTTCTAACCAGTGAAGTACTCGCACCATACCGGCATCATTTGGAAGCCGTTCACCGTGATGCGATTCATACACTGACAGAGCCTGAAGAGAAAATTCTATCTCAAAAAAGTCAAACCAGTGGAACCGCATTGGCTCATCTGTTCGAAATCACCACATCGACGCTCGAATTTCCTTGGGTTGAAGGAAAAATTACTCTTGATCAGCTTTTGACTAAATTTCATGACCCCGATAACGAGGTACGAAAAAAAGTGGCTCGAGTTTTGCATAAAGGATTACAGTCGAATACCCGAACGACTCCAGCAATTTATAACTCGTTAGTTCAAGATAAATCGATTAGCGATCAACTCCGGCACTATGCGTATCCCGAACAATCACGATTTGACCATGACGAAGTCGATCAAGAAACCGTGACCTCCCTGATCGAGGCGGTAACGAGTCAGTCTGATAGTGTTGAAAAATATTACGAGCTGAAACGAAAAATATTAGATATCCCACAACTTTACTGGTGGGATCGATATGCGCCACTACCAGTGCCCGAAGCAAAAATCGCGATTGAAGATGCGCAAACAATGGTCCAAAGTGCGTATCAGGAATTTTCTCCAGAACTGGGTGAAATTGTCCAAAAGATGTATGAATATGAACATATTGACTGGTTGCCTTCTTCAACGAAGCATGGTGGAGCTTTTTGTGCCTCTAGCAGTAAAAATGTATATCCTTATGTGCTTTTAAATTACACCGATACTCCTCGGGATGTCATGACCTTAGCCCACGAACTTGGCCACGCCGTCCATGACGTCCTGGCTCAAGATAACAACGTTTTTTTGCAAACTCATCCATCATTAGCTACTGCCGAAATAGCCAGCGTTTTTGGTGAGTCGCTCTTATTTGACAAACTTCTATCGTCAGACATAAGTCGAGAAGATAAGATTGCTCTCTTAATGTCGAACATTGAAGACTCATTTGCAACGGTATTTCGGCAAATTACCATGTTTCAATTCGAGCAGGCTGTGCACACGAAAAGACAAGCCGAAGGAGAATTATCAAAAGAAGAACTTGATTCTTTATGGCAAAAAACTATTAAAAAACCGTTTGGCAAAGCAGTGAGATTTACCAAAGAACATACGAATACCTGGATGTACATTCCGCACATTATTAATACTCCGTTTTACGTTTATTCGTATGCGTTTGCCCAACTCTGTGTTCTTGCGTTGGTTAAACAATATAAAGAAAAGGGAACTGATTTTGTCCCAATTTATCTGAATTTACTTCGAGCCGGTGGATCACTTTCGCCAAAAGATAATCTCTCCCAGGCTGGACTAGATATTACCCAAAAAGAGTTTTGGCTGACAGGACTGAGTTTAATTGAAGAGCGAATAAAACAGTTAGAAAAGTTGATCGAAACAGATTAGCGATCTTTCAGACGATAGATAAATTTCAAACCAGACCAAGTTTCATCCACGGCAATAACTTTCACATCAACCAAACCATGAGATAATCCAAAATCGCGTAAGCTATTTTCATTTAAGTCAGTCGTCACTTTTGACGATCCTTTAGGCCAACTGACCCATAACATTCCGTTGGATTTCAGTTTTTTTGAGAGAGAAGGAAACTCCCTTGTAAAATGATCAAATGAGTCAGTAAACAATTGGACAAAATCCATTTCGTTGGCCGGATGCGTTAGGATATCTACTTCGTCTACAATCGAACCTAACCTTTTTTTATAATCATCAGGCGCATTAATAAAAGCCACTTTCATCCCTGGTTTAAGCCCAAGTTTAGCGGCTAACGATCGATGAGAGTATTCGGAATCTGTCATATTTAATTCTGTAATAACAATAAGACCGACATATTAGAGACTTTTTCAAGGAGAATCGAGTACTGAAGTGAGACGTACATAAACGTACGTTGAACGAGGAACGCGAGATTTGACGCAGAAAGAGGCCGAATACGCCGGTCTAAGGTTATGACCAGACGGCGAGGATAGCGCCTACTACGAGAAACTCAACCAAGTGGTAACCGGCTGTTAAGGCAAACAAAGTCCAGTTTTTGGTTTCAAAAATCGTGGTTGCCCAAGCGGTGGTAAAGGAAAAACCTAACCAGGCCCAGAAACCAATTATCATACCTGTCGCGGCTGTTGTTGCCCCGGCATAAGCAACAAAACGCGCCATAATACACGAGACTAACAATGCTCCTATAACCATCAAAGCGATTGATTTACCCGCACCAGACTGCTCTTCTTTTGTTTTCCCGGTGGCTTTCAACCAGACATTGGCGAAGAGCATCGGAGAATACCACAAGGCACCGATGATAACGCTCGCTACCGCCCCAGCCAGTACGGCCCAATAATTTACTGTCACTTCCAACATACAATCCTTTCTCGAACCGGCTATTATATAATAGCTAGTCCCTTTTTCATAATTGTGATATATGCCTAACAGAGTGTCAATAGGTTGTCTGCTAGATTATACCCTTTATGTTTGATAGGATGGGGCCAGACTCTTGGTTCCTGATTTATTAATGAAATTGAAAGGATAGGTATGTCGCTAATTTCTAGTATCGTTGCACGAGAAATTTTAGATTCTCGTGGCACTCCGACGGTCGAGGTTGAAGTTGAACTGACATCGGGAGTATCAGGCAGGGCATCAGTCCCATCAGGAGCATCGACTGGTAAATATGAGGCGGTTGAATTACGCGACGGCGGATCGCGTTATGGCGGCAAAGGGGTGACTCAAGCAGTTAAAAATGTTGAACAACACATCCTGCCCGAGGTAAAAGATCAAGATCTCGATCAGCCCACGCTTGATCGGATCATGCTCGACACAGATGGGACTAAGAACAAAAGCAAACTGGGAGCGAATGCCATTCTCGGCGTCTCCCTGGCTTTTGCCAAAGCTGTGGCGGAGGAAAAAAAGGTTCCTCTGTGGGACTATTTCCGCGGTCTTTCCAAAACGGTTCCGACTGATTACATCATGCCGGTTCCGTTGATGAATATTATTAATGGCGGAAAGCATGCCGCTGATGCCGCCGACCTTCAAGAATTCATGATTGTGCCAGTTGGGGCCGCCACTTTCAGCCAAGCATTAGAAATGGGGGTAAACGTTTTTCAAGCCCTCAAGAAGGTCTTACAGACTAAAAAATTCTCGACAGCAGTAGGGGATGAGGGCGGGTTTGCCCCGAGCGTCGCCACTAATAACGAAGCCCTCGATTTAATTATTGAAGCGATTACTGCCGCCGGATATAGACCTGGTGACGATGTCGCGACGGCGATCGATGTGGCAGCAAGCGAGCTCTACCAAGATGGTCACTATGTCTTGACTCGAGAAGGCAAGACATACTCAACGGACGAATTGATAACCGTTCTCGAAGACTGGACAAAAAACTATCCGATCGTATCAATAGAAGATCCGTTGCAGGAAGACGACTGGCAAGGGTTTACGACAATAACTTCCAAAATTGGAGATACTGTGCAAATCGTTGGCGACGATTTGTACGTCACGAATGTTGATCGGCTACAAAAGGGAATTGAAGCCAAGGCATCCAACGCTATTTTAATAAAACTTAATCAAATTGGCACCGTCACCGAAACAGTTCAAGCTATTGACCTGGCTCGTCAGAACAATATGCGGGCGATCGTGTCACATCGATCTGGTGAAACTGAAGATACAACGATTGCTGATTTCGTTGTTGGTTTATCGACCGGACAGATTAAAGCGGGTTCATTATCTCGAACTGACCGGATAGCCAAATATAACCAACTCCTCCGGATTGAGTCTGCCCTTGGTGACAAGGCCGTATACCACGGGCAGCTGAAATAATTTGAGACTTATAATTTGAGACTTATAAAATGAGTTAACGAGCGCCGACCGGCGCTCTTTTCCGTCTGCGTTTCAAAAGGCAGCTTGACACTAACTTTCGCAAAGCATTATATAGAGAATACCCAGGAGGGGAATGCTCCCGAAAAAATTGGCGTTTGTTGATATTGAAACGACCGGTACGTCCGTCACTAGCGACCGAATTATTGAGATTGGTATTATTCGGGTTGAAGATGATGCAATAGTCGAAACATTTCAATCACTGATTGATCCACAAACATATGTCTCACCGTTTATTCAAAACTATACGGGTATCACTCGCGATGAACTAGATAAAGCTCCGACGTTTGCCAGCCTGCAGGATGAAATTCAAAGACTGTTATCAGATTGTGTTTTCGTCGCCCATAATGTCCGTTTTGATTATGGTTTTGTAAAAAATGAGTTTTCTCGGCAGGGCGAAACCTATACCGCTAAACAGTTCTGTACTGTTAAATTATCACGGCAGCTGTTTCCACAACATAAGCGACATAATTTAACGAGTATTATTGAACGGTTCAATATAAATTGCCCCAACCGGCATCGCGCGTTAGATGATGCTCGGGTCGTATTAGATTTTTACCAGCATGTTCAAAACAGTTTTCCAGAAGAAAAAATCACCGCATCATTTAAGCGGGTCTTGAGCCAACCTTCAGTTCCTGCGGCGTTGAAACGGAAGAATATTTCGAATCTACCGGAACAACCGGGTGTGTATATTTTTTACGGCCAGAATGGATATCCGCTCTATGTCGGCAAAAGCATTAACATTCGCGAGCGTGTATTATCACATTTTTCTAACGATTATACGTCAAGCAAGGAAATGCATATTGCCCAACAGATAGAATCAATTGAAACAATTGTCACCGCTGGAGAACTTGGCGCGCTGCTTAAAGAGGCTCAATTAGTCAAGGAAATGCAACCGCTCTATAATCGAAAGCTTCGTTATGCTCGTTCAGTCACGATTTTACGTCGTGCCACCACTGATGCCGGTTATGACACTGTGGCAATTGACACTGTTGACACCATCGAAGCGGCCGAAGCAGACCAAATACTTGGAGTTTGTAAATCAGCCAAACAGGCAAAAGAACATTTGACTGAAATCGCGAAATCGTCGCAACTGTGTCATAAATTGCTTGAATTAGAAAAATCAACAGGGAGCTGTTTTCCGTATCAGCTTGGCTGGTGTAAAGGTGCTTGCATTGGCAAAGAGCCAGCATTAACCTATAATCTCCGATTTGCTCTGGCGTTTTCGGGAACGAGCCTCAAACCCTGGCCGTTTCGTGGTCCGATCATGATTCGTGAATACAACGCAACAATTGATCAAATGGAGGCTTTTTTGGTTAATAAATGGTGCTTGCTCGGGTATGGTTCGGATCACGTTGACCTAGAAGACTGTGACTCATTACAATCAACATTCGACTTAGACACGTATAAAATATTGGTTCGGTACATCGTATCGCCAGAGAAACAAAATAATATTTCTGTCTTGCCAGCCGAGTTTCATTGAACTCATTTCAAAACTCCTTTAGGAGCGAAACAGAGAAGATTTCGCAGTGAAAAAGACAAACAATAAGGAGGCATAGCCAAAGCTACGTCGACGAATTGTTTGTCTTTTACAGCCAAAATCAATCTGTTGCAGCTATCAATTGAGTTTTTAAATGAGTTCTTACAACCAAAAAACGGCCTGAGCCGCTTTTTGGGTTTAATATTTATTGTTAATTATTCAGCTTTGTCGCTGTCACCCTCATCTTTTGAGTCGGATTCAGCTTTTGGCGCTTCATCAGCCTCTTCGGTATCGGAAGTATCGGCTACGGGAGCTGCTTCGGCTTGTGGTGCTGAATCACCACCTTGACGTTCTTCTCGAGGACGAGCTTCGTTAATGCGGAGTGGGCGGCCATCCATTTGTTGTCCGTCCATGGCAAGAGCGGCATCAACACCAGCTCGTTCGGCAAAGGATACAAAACCAAATCCTTTCGATTGACCACGGTCGTTGCGGGGAATCGTGACTTCAGTCACTTCACCTGCAGACGCAAAATATTTCTTTACGTCTTCCTCAGTGGCTTGGTATGGCAGATTGCCAACGTAGATCCGTAACATAACTATCCTTTCTCGCTAGCATGTCAGCAAACAGAACTCTCAGTCGCACGCATCACTAACGTCTTCATCCAATTCTTGCGGGATGATGTCCAGATCATAATAGCATATGCGTCAATGAAATAAAGGGGAGGCAATTTCAGCTAGTCGAATCTGGGAAAATCAGTTATAATATAGGGGCTCGATCGGGTGCAATCTAGCCTAAGCCGGTGTGGTGAAATGGTAGACACGCACGACTCAAAATCGTGTGCCGAAAGGCGTGTCGGTTCGACTCCGACCACCGGCACCACACTTTGCTCCTAAGGAGCTTCGTGTGGCAAGCCACCGAAGTGACTAGGAAGAAGTGTGCCCCTCGTAGCCTTGGCGAAGTGGGGCTTCCAATTGAGAAATAAATAATGACAACAACACAACGCGCAAAAAAAGAGCTTATCCATAACCTTTTAATACTGATAGAGGGAGCAGTGATTTTTTTGGTCATATTTTTATCGGTTATGATCTATGCTAACTGGGATGCCTTCAAGAGTGAAATAACCTATGCGGTTAAAACCAAAACAGAACCAACAATTATTGCAACCCCAACTGCGACTCCAACGCCGATCGCTGAAGCAATCAATGAACCAGCCCATATTGTTATCGATAAAATAAATGTCGATGCACCAATTCAGTGGAATATACCAGCCGAATCAACGATTGATGCCCTGAGTCACGGTGTGGCCCATCTCGATGGAAGTGCGAAATTAGGAGAAATTGGCAATCTCTTTATTACTGGGCATTCATCGGATTACGCCTGGAAGAAAAATCCTTACGCGGCTGTCTTTTCACTCTTGCCGAAACTCATCGTTGGCGACGAAATTTCGATCCGGGAAAATGGCAAAATCTACCTCTATCGCGTAACGCAGACAAAAATTGTTAATCCGAACCAGGTTGAAGTAGCCGCTCCGACTAAGACGCCATTTATTACGCTTATGACTTGTTATCCAATTGGATCAACCAAGCAGCGATTTATTGTTCAAGCTGCCCTTATCTCGAGTCCAGACAAACCAACCGCTATCACCGCCACACCGTTTACT
>JBGPML010000030.1:0-9475 GCA_041486955.1 Patescibacteria group bacterium | reverse complement strand
AACCGTAATAGCTCGCCAACTTATTGATCTGTAATCGGTTTAGCTTTCCCGATCTACTTTTCGGTTAGGGCGTATTATGCTATGGTGAGGGCAAGATTGGAGGAAAGATGACCAATTCAGAAAAAACATCCGATGTCATGGAAGATCCCGCTCGTCTCTCTCCGCCGGAACGAACTACCGTGAGCAAACCCTGGGGTGGGTTTGATCAATTTACTTTAAACGAACAGACTACAGTAAAAATTTTGACGGTCTTACCCCATGAAGAATTGAGTCTGCAGTCTCACGAACACCGTAATGAATGGTGGATTGTTTTAGATACCAAAATGGAAGTTGAAATCGATGGCAAACATTTTTCGGCCTATCGCGGTCAGGACGTATTTATTCCGAAAGGGGCTAAACATCGAGTTATAGGCCTTGATTCGCCTTGTCGTTGGTTAGAAATCGCTTTCGGTAATTTTGATGAAGAAGATATCCACCGCTATGAGGATAAGTACGGCCGTGTCAATGTCGACTCTCGATAACCGATCCCTTCCCAAACAGTTTGATGCGACAAATTACCTCAGTCATATTCTCGACATACCAGGTCAGTTAAAGGAAGGGTTTGACTTAGCCGACGATATGATAGTCCCAGCCCTGTTTGCTCAGGCAAAGCAGGTTGTATTTCTTGTAACCGGCGAAATGATTCCGCTTGGATTAAGCCTCGTTGCGATGATGCAACCGTATGCCCGAGTGCCAGCTGTGGTGGTGCAAGATTATACCATCCCCCATTGGGTCGGTAGTGATACGTTGGTAATCGCCATTGATTATACTGGCACTACAGAGTCAGTTATCTTGGCCTTCCGCGAAGCAGCGACCAGACGTGCCAGATTGCTTGCAGTAACGGTTGGTGGCGATCTTGGTCGAGAAGCCAGACGTGTTCGGGCTCCTCATATTGCGCTAGCCTATGGTGCTCCGGCGCGCATCGCCTTTTACTATATCCTTAGTTGCCTGACGCAGATTCTTAAAAAGCTCGACTTTGTTGAACATCGATCGACCGTTGTCGAAGAGGCGATGATGCTTACCCACACCTTACTCGAAAACATCGGCCTAGAAATGGAACAGTACCGTAACAGCGCGAAACAGTTGGCGGAAAAAGTCGTGCATCGACCAACAATCATTGTGGGCAGCGGTCCGCTTGTTGGTATTGCGAAAAGATGGCAGCTTATGTTTTCTGCTACCGGGAAGGTGGTTACAACATCTAGTACCTTGGCAGAGTTTAATGATACGATTATTAATGGTCTGACCGTGCAAACAAAGTCGACGGATTCAGAAGTCGTTATTATGTTGCAGTCGAAATACGATCATCAACGCAACAAGATTCAGCAAAGCTTAACGTATCAAGTAGCTCAAACTCAAAAATTTGTTTACGAACAAATTTTCATGCACCCAAGTGGCTCACTCTTTGGAGAAATCGTCCTTGCGAGCTTGATGGGAGACATGATTAGTTACTATTTAGCTTGGCTACAGAGTAAAGATCCTGAGGTCACTGAAACGACTACCTTTATTAAGCAACAATTAGCCGAACAGGCGCTACTTGAGTAACAACTGATTTAAATTAGGAGGGACATGGCTATAATCAGTTCTGTGGCAGCTCGGGTCATTAGTGATTCGCGCGGCCAATCAACTGTTGAGCTTACCGTCACTGACGATGCCGGTAATTTAGCCACGGCTTCAATGCCTTCTGGCAGCTCAATCGGCAAGTACGAAGCTGTAATGGTAGATGCTGAAGCAGCAGTCAATTCAATAAACACTGTCATAGCGCCAGGAATGCTTCGTGTTCCACTCGATTCACAAGCGAATATCGATACCCGCTTGCAAGCTTTTGATCCCACCCCCAACCGAGAGCATATCGGGGTCAACTCGATTTTAGGTGTGTCACTTGCCGCAGCTCGCTTGATGTCACAAGGGATGAAGATTCCGCTCTATCACTATATCCAGTCAATATCTGGTTCACCCGGCTTTAGCTTACCAACACCAATGTTTAATCTGATTAACGGTGGAAAGCATGCCAATAATAATCTTGATTTTCAGGAATATATGATTATGCCCACCGGATTAAAAACATTTCACGAGAAGGTGGAAGCTGGAAAGAAGATTTTTTATGCCTTGGGTTCTATCCTCCACGAAGTCGATTCTGAGGTGGCCATCGGTTACGAAGGTGGCTATGCTCCTAATTTGAATACGAATGAGGAAGGTTTGGGGTTCCTAGTTCAAGCAATTAAGGCGGCAGGCTACGTTGCTGGATCAGACGTTGTTCTAGGCGCTGATATTGCTGCCTCAGCATTGCCATCCACCTATTCTGCTACAGTGGAAAATTACGAGTCGCTGTTTGAAAATTTCCCGCTCTATTCATTAGAAGACCCCTTCCCCGAAGACGATTGGGAGCATTGGTCAGAGCTGAAGAAAAAATTAGACACAAACACTGGCGCTAACTCACGCTTGCTTGTTGGTGATGATCTGTTCGTGGGTAGCCAAGAACGATTAGAGAAAGGCATGCAGCAAGGAGCCGCCAATGCAATCCTGATAAAAATCAATCAAGCTGGCACATTAACCGAAATTTTAAATTGTGTTAATCAAGCCCGTCAGCTTAATTGTTGGCATATTGTTTCGCATCGATCAGGGGAAACTCTCGATACTTTTATGAGCGATCTGGCTATTGGTACAGCTGCACCATTTATTAAGGCTGGACCGCCCAACGATCAAGCGCCAGAACGAATCGTCAAATATGAACGAATCATAGAAGTGGAAGAAGAATTAAATGTCGCCGCTGCGAACAAGGTCTAATTCTTCGGCATGGATTGCTATAGTCTCCAATCCACATGAAACAACACAGTTAGCGGAGCGTTTCCCACGTACGATTCGTCTTGGTCAACCGGACCAATTTCTACAAGTCAGCAACCTGCATCATCCCGTATCCCCAGCTGGGATAACACCGGAAAGTGCAATTTTCCAGTTAGGGCACGGTGGTAGAGAGCTTATGCCAGTGACTCAGCTAACGCCGAGCATGTTACGGCAATTACGTGAATTAGCCCATATGTGTCGTCGACATCATAGTATTTTACATCTTTTTGGGATAATTGATTCTACCTCGCCCTATGGTTCGCGATCGATGTTTGAGCACGTTATTCGTCTGCTCCGACCAGCCTCAATTTCCATCCACCTTCATGTAGGAGTGTGGCATCCTACACCGAAAGATTTTGAGCAAGGTCTACAAGAGTTAAGGAGTTTGTGTCAGGATCGGATTCAACTCGCTTCAGTGTTTCCAGTTAGTTTTCTTCAATTACGTCGAGCCGCAGGTAATTATGTAGATAGCATTCTCCATCCCGAAACAGTACAACCATCGATGAACATAGCCCTCCCATTGCACCATCCGCACATTCTTTCAATGGAGGAATCGACGCCTAATGACTGTTTTCTGATTCTCAATCATGAATTACACGGCTTTGACTCGTTAACTGAAGCGATTGGAGAGGCCACCCAAAATCCGGGACACTCCCTCCAAACTGATCATCCAGTTTCCTCAAACGCAGGTAGAATTTTAGACCATTCGAAACATATTTTGGCGATATCCAATCAACCAAACTATATTACCAGCTACTTTGGTACCAACATGAATCATCCCTATTTCGAATCATTGGTGAGTGAAAACTCAACGCACGTTTTAGAAATGCTTATTTCACCTCATTTTGAGTACGCTCACCAACCGGACTGGACGATTATTTTGCTTGATGAGGCAGCTCATAGCGATTTTGATTGGTTGCTCGCTTCTTATATAAAGCAGCATCAAGATAACCCATATATCTGTCTATTTCTCGACCCATATGATCTCAATGACGACTGGTTGATGACGAATCACGCTGTGAGTCAGCCCGACTACGCGACTTTGTCGCTCCATGACTAAACTTGTTACTATTCTCTCTCTCATATTTTTGGTTGCAGTTGTTATTATTGGATTAAAGATCGCCTATCCATTCATTCGCCAATATACTGGTTCAGCGGACGGGATTGGACAAACGTATTTGAATCAATCTAAGAGTCGACTAGGCTATCTGAAAGGAGATTTTTACAATGATGTTCGTTCGGGAATTGAAAATTATTCCGATGACGAAAAAAGCTCTTTTCTTATCTTGTTACTTACCGCAACCCTTTCGTTTTTACTTTTCTTAACTGAACGTTTATCTCTTGTATTAGTCCTTGATTGGTTCCTTGGTTATAGGGCAGTAAATCTTTGGCGGGCTAGAAATCAGAATACTTTTTTTACTATTTTTGATGGGGAACGGCACAGGCCGATCAGCGGAGTGGAAATTGCCGTCCTCGACGCTGGCCGGATCAAATCGACTTTCCATTCTGACTCGTCCGGACGAGTGTTCTTCAGCTGGCCGAATGATGGTCCAGCAACAATTCGAGCATCAAAAATGGGCTACAAATCCGTCACAACCACGTTTGCCAATGAAGTATATGATATGACTTTGGAACCACTTGTGCACGACTTAACGCTCAGAACAGGATTTTATATCCATCAATCGGTTCGAACAGCCTTCTTTATTACTCTTATTGTTGGAACATTTCTTCTCATCCCAACGATGTTTCATCAACCGAACGAGCTAGAATTTGTGACATTAGTTGGATACCTGTGTATTTGGTTAGCTCATCTCAGAGCGAGGTCTCATCCGTATCATTTAGCTCAGGTCATTAACTACCGTACCGAAGAACCATTACCGGGTGTTCACATCATTTTAAGCCACAATAGTGAAGTAAAACAGACACAAACGGATCAGGCAGGATTAGTCAAATTAGCATATCCTTTACCTGAAAAAATTAGTTTGCGTAAACCGGGCTATCACGCCATCGCTCGTCAGCGAATTCCGATTACGGCTATCAGCTCTGATATACTATTATTAATCATGAGAGAGACCGAAGGTTGATATGTACCTCCTACTACGAGCTGAACAACACGTTATTCGTTATGCTGCTTTTTCGGAGGATTGCCAGCCGATTTATGAAGGTGTCTGCGAAATAACTGATTGGTCAAACCGAACCGTGGCTAAACAGTTCCATAATGTGATTTTGGGTAAGCTGAGAGCCCACGGTAAGATATTCGCCCGGGTCGGTATTATTATTCCTTTTGCACCTCATGAATATGTCGAACCACGCTTAGTTGATAGAAGTCTGGTAAAACAGCTCGCCTCGACCACTTTACAACGTTATGCTTTCGAGCCGTCGCGAGTACTTCTGGAACATTCAACGACAGCCTGGCCGCACCTCCCACACTATTTTATTTTTGACACCTGTCTTTCAGCTTCTCTGACTCGTTCGGTTATGCTCCCCCCTTTTTCGTTTGATTCGGTAAAACAATTCTCAATTCAGCCGATGTTGCTTGAGAGCTACGGCCATAAAGCCAATATTATGTCTCATAAATCAGAGGCACCCATGATTAGCCTCATTGTTGATCAAACTACAAGTATCGCTCTCTTTGAAGATGGTAAGCTTCTCGATGCCTCGGTCAGCTATTCCCCGCTTTCTTCCCTAATGGGGCCGCATAGTTCAGGCTCACTTGATCCGGGGATGTTTTTGGATCTCGCTGAAAGGATGAAATTACGCGATTTAAGTGAATTTTTCACTCACTTGAGCGGGATCGATGCAATGACAGAAACACACCACTCCATGAACAAATTACTTGCAATTGCTGGTCTCGGCACGAAAAAACATGATCATGAATTACCAATCGAAACAGTTGAATGGATTCATCTCGCCATGAAATCATTTATTCGATCAATCCGGCATGCGGTCGCTGACATGGCCGCTCACGAACATTATCCGAAAGTATTACTCGTTAATGCCCCTGACTTAGATAGCAAAAGCCCGCTTTTAAAACTTATTGCAGGTGGAGCGTTAGATCACCTCCGAGTTACAAAAAGTGACGTTTCTTCAATCACTGCTGCGTGCCACGATTTAGCCTCTGTTGGTTGAAGATACAGGTTCAATAAGATATAATACGGCAGTAGAAGACAAACTGAATTTCGAAGTCCGAATGTCGAATAAATTTGTCATTTAGAATTCGGGCTTTAGATTTATATTGAGGGCCGTTGGCTCAGTTGGTAGAGCGCCTCCATGGCATGGAGGAGGTCACCGGTTCGAATCCGGTACGGTCCACCAACGAAAGAATCCCGTTCACGCGGGATTCTTTCGTTGGTCAATGAGGTAGATATCGTCTCCTCATTTTCATCAAACAAGTTTATAATGAATGAGGATTAAGTATGAACGAACAGCCCAAAAAGATTTCTAAGCCGATTGTTGCGAGTATGGTTACTTTAGTTGTTATTATTGGACTTGGATTAACGTGTTGGCTTTATAGATACTACCAACCCAATGCTTCTGCCGATACCATCATCGTCTCGAAATCAGACCGGGACTATATCTATAAGAATGGATCACTCAAGCCGCTTACTCCTGAAGGCTTTAAAGTGCTCAGTAACGGCCCCTATCGAGAGGCAACTTCGTTTGTGTTGATGCAAAAAGATAATGCCTTAGCAATTTATGATATACCTCACAATCAAACCAAACCTCTCGGGATTACCTTAACTAACTCCGGAAATATAGAAGAACGAGCAAATTTAGATTATGTCGGTTCTAATCGTGATGAATTTCTTATAAATGTCGCGACCTATGATAAGTCTTCGAAAGAGTATCAACACCACACGGATTTTGGCGGAGATAGTCCGATTGCGATTAAAACTCAAGAATATCGTTATACATTTTCAACAAATCAATTAGTTAAGTCGACTATTTATCAGACGGCAAGGTCTCTTATGGAAAAAGATGGTGAGTCATTTGGAGAATTCGCTGGACCATCTATTGTTTATTGGGACAATGAAAATAATGTCATGTACGGGTATGAGAGTGGTGAAGGTGTTGGGCGTGCCGCACCAATCTTTAAAATTGATTTAACCGCTCAAACGGTCACCAAAACTAATCAAGATATAACCAAAAAAATCACACAACCATTCTTTAGTCCAAAGTTGGATAAGTTTGTATTGATTACTACGACTGATAAAATCGTAACCGCCCAATTGTATTCCACGAATGATTTTCAAAATCCAATCAAAACATATGATCTATCAAATATGGGTGCTCCAAATTCCTTTAATTGGAGTGAAGACGGTAAAACGGCGATTGTCACGGTTGATAAGGATTTTTACGTTCTCGACGTGGAAACAGGAAAGAGTCGACTCGTGCACAGCGATACTACTCTCGAAAGCAGCTATACGCCCTTCGACCCCAATTCACCAGCAGTTATACTTCCTTCTGGAAAGGTATTTGTTTACGTAGATTGGACCAACACTCATCAAGAAGACAAAAGTACCTTATTCAACAAAGATAACAATCGCTATAATCTTGTTTCGGTTGATATGGCGAACGGAAAAACCACTACCTTAATCGAATCTTCTGATTTTATTGATCTCGCTGGATTAGCGATCACAAAGTGATCACCAAAAGTTCATTCCATGTTTCTTCGTCTATCTCATGTCGGTCGGTTTTAGCCTGATAAAAAAAGCCTGAAGCACGGGCTCCAGGCGGATCATTGCCCTCGCAAAATGGCGGCGAAGGCGGCTTTGACTTTATTAACAACCGAAGCACTTTGGGCGAGATCCGGGTGGAGATATACCTTTCCGAAGCGCGGATTAACGCTCGGCCCGAGTAGATGCATCGGTTGTCCATCGTTAGTTAACATCTTAAGTCCGCGTAGGTCCTTGCAGATTTTTTGCACCCCGACAGGTACGCAGACCTGGTCTGGCTGTATGCTTGTTCGCCGGCAGATCTCATCGGCAATGGCTTGACGCGCCCCTAATGCCGTAATGACCTGGTGAGTGACCGCTGGAATGAGCGGCAGATACGCCACTCTTTGGGTTGGGTCGTCGGTCAAGCTCTGCCACAAATACTCTTCGACACAAACGTATGGCTGATCTCGACAAGCGGCTAGGATCAGATTGCGGGTTTGGGCATTTCTTTCCTTCCCTAAGAGAAAATTGATGGCCGCTTCATCACTCAACCAAAAGAATTTCTTGGTTAGCTCTCCTTTCTCGGTGGCAAAATGCAAAGCACGCTCGAGCATCACCTGCGGCGCTTCGATGACTGGGTCATGGATCTGACTGAAGACATTGAGCCGCGTGGTGGTGAACTTAAATAACTCATGCTCGGCAATACACAGTTTGTCTTCCATGTCTCGGATGACAAGCTCGTCATTCTCGACCGCATAGTAATGGACGAGAACTCGAGGATTATAGGGCAAACCGCTATGTATTGGTTGCCACATCAACCCGTAACGGCATGTCCCATCCAGGGTATCTAAGTCGAGGGTTCCATGGATCAGTTGGGACAAAATCCTATCTCGATGCGCTCCCATAAGGAGGGCAATCACTTCGTCGAACTCGATCCTCTCTCCCTTCAGCACGTTGTGGAAGTCCGAATTTCTGAAGCGTTTTGCCACGATGGATTCGTGATCGCACCCCATGATCCGTCGCATGGCCGGCTCCGCGCTGTGAGTGAAACACGGGCTCCCTATGTCATGGGCAAAGGCTGCGGTAATCAGCAGATTGCGATATTGCCGCAGTGGTGGGTACATTGTCACCAACAACACCAGGTAATACGTCCCGATCGTATGTTCGAGCTTCGAGGCGCAGGCATTGAAAGGCGCCATGCCTGGCATGAGTCCTAAGTGAGAAACATGCTTCAGCCGCTGAACCGGTGCCGTCTGAATCAGTTTATCCGCAAATCGGGTGATCGGGATACTCTCGTACATCCTATCTGGCACTACTCGGGATAAATCGTCCTGATTTATCCCGAGCGCAGGCGGCAACATCAACCAGGAGTAGAAGTTGTCCATCAGAGTCCTCTTTTTCTTGATCGAGCGCTTGAGAGATACGTCGTAACAGGTCGAATTATAGGGAAAAGAAGCGTGAATGTAAATCGCATCTCACATATACTCCGACAGGGCGGCGGCATCAGTTTTGTACTGCACAACAACACACAATACTTTTAGACTTGTTCATTTGTACAATCGTGCAAAGACCTGCATTACGATATCCAGTATATTTTGGATTGTTCGTAAAGTTACCGTTGCTGCTTAAATCATTTCTACCGCTCCCGAGTTGGATTCTCAAGGGATAGTATTTCTTCGAGACTGACTCAGAAATTTCGCGAAGAAGAAGTAGCAAACACAATGAATTTAATTTTGCGGACATTAGGAAATACCTTCCTCCGATTACTATAATCAGAGGAGGGTGTTTTTGATATTAACTTCCGAAATTGGGCTCTTTCTGCGTTATCACTTCCGTTCCTCATTCGACGTACATTTAAGTACGTCTCATTCCAGTACTCAACTCTGCCTTGAAATAGCTCCAATTTGGAAAGTTCATGAAAGTCTAATTGAAGTTTT
>JBGPML010000029.1:0-9511 GCA_041486955.1 Patescibacteria group bacterium | reverse complement strand
TGCTGAAATCGCCTTAGAACTTGCTATGAACCATCATCCCGACTTGATTTTATTAACCATTCTCTTGCCGGAAATGGATGGTATGGATATGCTCCAAAAATTACGTAAAGATGAGTGGGGAGCGAATGTTCCTGTCATTCTACTGTCTAATCTTGATTACCCCGATGATCTTATATTCAAAGCCATTGAGAACCGGGTGTCAGACCACCTTATAAAGGCCGACTTACGTTTAGGCGATCTCGTATTAGCCATCAAGGAACGACTCAGTTTTGATTAAGCGTTTTGAGAATTTGCTCAAGAGATAAGGTCATAACTGCGGTTACCGTATCGCTGGCACCGTAGTAAATAAGAATTGAATCCGTATCGTTAAAAACAGGGACAACACCCGTTGGGAAAACAACGTTAGGTATATACCCCTTTGTTTCGAAGTCAGTTTCTGGAATGAGTATTGGTTCTTTTGATTGGGCAATAATTTTTGCCGGATTGGCTAAATCAGTGATTAGCGCTCCAACTGAATAAACGCCGTATACATCATCAGGAGATTGTTTATTCACCCCGTGATACATAACGAGCCATCCATGTTCAGTTTTCAACGGTGGTGTTCCCGCTCCGATTTTGGCCGATTGCCACGTCGACTCGATTTGAGACTGGATAATCGAACGATAATTTCCCCAAGCTTTCATATCCGATGATTCGGCCAGGACAATCGATGGTCGGGTGAGTTTTGTTTCACCTAATGGTCGAGTGAGAGCACAATATTTACCGTTCAGACGATCGGGAAAGAATACGACATCTTTATTCTCCCAAGGAAAAATAACGCCATGTCGGGTAAAACTATGAAAATCTCTCGTGGTCATAAGGCAGGTACAATCTCCCATTTCGGGCGATATGGCAACATAGCTGATATAAAATGTGTCATCTATTTTTGTAATCCGAGGATCTTCAATACCGTACGTTTCGTATTCATTTTGACCGTATAATTCTGGATGCCGATCAGTTGAAGTCACCGTTTGTCCGTCCGGGGTTAATCGAACAATTTCCAAATGCGAAATATAGGCCAATCGACGTAAGCCATTTTTCATTAACGGTTTACGTTTATCGTGATCTTCTTGGTCAAGCTCAACCCAATCGAATTCGTAGTCGACAGTGGCTGAATGAGGAATAAGTCTTGGAGCATGCAGCCAACCGGCTCGTTTGTGAATTGATGATTCCATCACCCGAACTAAGAGAATTATTTCATCTCCAGTGCGGATTGCTCCCGGATTAAATACCCCTAAAACCTCCAAATCTTCATGGGTCGATTGAATATCTTTTGGTTGAACGAGAATATGATTGTTTTTACGGGTGAGCATAAAACTAGCATAACATTTCTCCACTACCAAAAAACCGCTGGTAACAGCGGCTCTTGGAATACGAACAAGAATTTAATAGCTTGTTTTGTTAGCAATCGCGAAGTAGTAATACGCTCCGTAGACAATCACACCAAGAACAATATAAATCAGAATCCATTTCCACATGCTGCTTTTGCCATATGACCCATCCTTGGCATATTCTTTTTCTTCTGATACAGGCGCAGCTTCTTTATCCGCAGCTTTCGATTTCTCTTCTTTATCGGGATCGTCAGCGGTTTTTGCATCCATCGGCATATCAGCTTTTTTATCGTCCATTTTTTCTTCTTTTGCGTCGTCGGTCTTTTTCTCTTCTGCCATTCGGCCTCCTTGTATGACTTCAGTATGCCATGCTGAGATTATTCGTCAAATTTTTATCGAAATAAAAATTCCCAGCCGGATAACTAACCGGCTGGGTCCTACCTGGGATGAAGTATGTGGATATGATAATGGGGTGTTTCCTTATCCCTCCCGACATATCCTGACATATATCGGTGGCTTAAGCCGCTGCCCAAGCGTCACCGATATTATACAAGAATGGTTAAGAAAATGTAATTGTGTCATTGCGAGGAACGAAGAGACGTGGCAATCAGATTGCTTCACTTCGTTCGCAATGACATTTTCAAGGTGAATTGTAGATGATGACGCCGAAAGAGACCAATTTCGTAAGTTCAGGAAAGAAAAAACCGTCCTCGGGAGGACGGTCGGTATTTCGAATTGGCGAGACGTAGAGCAGGTCAGTTCGGCTGCAATTGTGGTAGTACCTCTTGTGCCGCTTCCAACGCCGCGGCCAAACGTACTTGACACAAATTGCAGTCGGCCAAGTGAGCCTCCTGTTCCTTACCCAATGGAACATCATTGAAGATATGGTCCCAGATCCTCAACTTAGGAATACAGTTGATCTCTGACTCATCATTTGGCTCATTTTCCTGCTGCGTGGCTTGATAATATCGTTCAAGGCAGCGGCGGGCTAAATCTTCAAGTCGATCTTCATCCATGTCGCCCCCTGTCGCGTGAATAACTTCAGCAATGACAGTTATTTTACTATTTTATGGCCATTTGGTCAATATTTTAGGGTATAATAGTCATGAAAGAGGAACTTATGAATTTATCTGAATTACCTATCGGCCAAAAGTCACCCGAAGTTGTGAATGTGGTGATTGAAATCCCGGCTTATAATAAAAATAAATATGAATACGACGAAGAGCTGCATATTATTAAACTCGACCGGGTTGCCTCTACTGCGATGGCTCATCCATACGATTATGGTTTTATTCCTCAAACCCGCAGCGAGGATGGCGACCATTTAGACGCCTTCGTGTTACTCGATACGCCTGTTTTTCCCGGCTGTTTAGTCGAAGCCCGACCCGTCGGGGTTGTGATGATGACGGACGATGGCGAGGCCGATGAAAAAATCATCTGCGTCCCGACAGGTGATAAACAGTACGACCATGTTACGGAGTTGGACCAGCTATCACCGCAAATTGCTAAGATAATTCAGCACTTTTTTGAGCATTATAAAGATTTGCAGGACAAATCAGTCACAATTAATGACTGGGGCGATGCCCAAGCCGCCCGCGACATCATCGACGCCGCCCAGGCTGCGTATAGACAATAAATACTTAATTGAATCTCAAATAGCTGTTCCAGTAAGAAAATAATTCACGGGTGGCTCGGAGATCAGCGACGTTGTAGCGCGCAATTTCCAGGCATTTGCCGTCATTGAACATTTGCGTAACTTCGTCGCCGTTCACTCCTTCTGCCTTAGGACTTTTGATATCGAAGAGCCGGCACCAAAGATGCAGATTGCCTTTGCGCTGGACTGCCCCGTAGTATGACAACTGCTCTTGCAGATCGACATGACGGCAATTTTTCTGTTGGTATAAAAAACGGCCTTCCATTAAGTCTCGTGTCGGTTTGATTTTATATTTCGCTGACCGCATGTTGAGCCATGGCGCGTCAAAGCCCCGCCCGTTAAAACTGATAAACTCGTCACATTGCGTGGCGAGAGTCCAAAAGCGATTGAGCATGGCTTCTTCAGACATTGGCCCAAACTTAATACCGTCTTGCTCGCTTTCCGGTGCTGACGCATCTTTGTCCTGATAGTATACCGCCCCTTTATTAGTATCCACATCGAGTATACCGATAGCCACAATCTCACCCGTGAGGGACGATAAACCAAGACCGTTTTTCACTTCTTCAAGCTTGAGATTGTACAACGCTTCGTCACCCTCTGATTCCCTGGCAATCCAACGGGTGAGCGACGCTTGCGTCGTTGCATCGAATGAATCAAAATCATGACCTATTGTTTCAATATCAAATACAATCCGTTTCATAACGCGAGTATACCGGAATGGATTAACTATTTATAGACTTGACAGGCTGCGCAATCCTAAACGGCTTTCACATTCCGTATATTTATACAGCGTATTCGGATTGAGATTACAAAGACCTGATGGCGGTTTCACTTTATTTGCCTTTCGGAAAAACTTATTGACACGCAACTTTATTGCAGTAAACTCGGTGTGAGCTCTTCAAAATGCTGGCGGGGATCCATCTGACACAAATTCTTCGTTAGATCACCTTACCTCTCTCCTTCAGTTAATATTTTTTACTGGCTGAAGGAGAGAGTGTTAAAGGTCGATCTCTTCGAAGCAAACAATATTCAATGGAGGCCTATGGCTAAATTTGAAATTCGTCAGACCACTGACAATCAATATTATTGGCGGCTTGCTGCTGCTAATGGTGAGATTGTAGCCGTGAGCGAAAGCTATACAACAAAGTATAGTGCCATTCACTCAGCTCGGCGCATTCAGGAAATCGCTGGAAGCGCTAAGATTATTGACTATACGAATTAGTCTTTAGTCTGTTTTCCTCGTCAGCTTTTGAAGAGCCTTGAAGTTTACTTTTTTCCGGAATTGAACTCTAAGAGTTTTTCCCAATTGATTACGCCAGCAGAACAAAATTGGTCTAAAAACTCTTTAGTCAATTTGTTGACTTTAATATCATAAGCATTGGTAAAGTCTTCGTCTTTTTCTTTTGCCTCATCGCCAAGTGGCTTAATTACTTCTTTATAAAGTTGGATATCCCCAGAGATAAAATTCCAAAATTCTTGTCCGCAAAGTTTTAAATACTCCCCCTTATCTGGTTGCGGATCTTGTCCATAACAGCACCCGTTTACTGCGACAATGTTTCTAATTGAACTATTTGTCCCTAAAATCCTTTTTGCTTTCCGGAAGTTCTCTTTCATTCTCTCAATTTGACCGGAATTAGCCCAGTAAGGGCCAGATTTAATTGTAACAATATATTTAATTGATTCTCGCTCAAATTCTAAATCAATCCCTTCGGCAGATGACTTTCTTCCCGAATATACCTTTGAGCAAATAAAAATCGCCAAATCCTCTAGGTAACCACCAAAAATAGTTTCCTCCTGAGAAGACAAATGAGCATTCAATATTTCTTTTACAAAAGCCTCAGCAGTTGTAATATTCTTGGCTTTAAATAAATATGGGTTCTTCCTCTTTAACACAGCACTCAACTGTATTTCATTTAACTTATCTAGCCTAGATTGATAAAATTTTCCGACAATATTCTCGGCGATATACTCTGAAATTTCAGCTTGGTTCAAATTTTGCATATTTAGATGCTTCAATATTGGCTGCAAATCACATTAAAGGCAAGGGAATATCTTTTAGTCTAGACTTTGAAATATCACAATAGTTTGGGTCAATATCAATACCGATATATTTTCTATTTAGTTTTTTCCCAACAACTGCAGTTGTTCCTGACCCGATGAATGGGTCCAAAATCACATCTCCAGTCTCGGTAAATAGTTTAATAAACCATTCTGGTATTTCTTCGGGAAAAACAGCGCTATGACTTTTATTAGAACATTCAGTTGATAAATGTAAAACGTTAGTTGGATAAGCTTTATCTCTTCCTACCCAGTTAGAAATATTTTTGCCAAAACCACTTGCTACTTTAGACTCATCTCTGTTTTTATCGATTTCGCTAAGATTTTTCAATCTAGATTTAGCCCAATTTCCAACTGGCACCATTACCTCTTCTTGGTACATATTAAAACTTTTTTGTTTATTAAATTGGATACATCTTTCCCAGGAATCTCGGAACCGATTTGGCCATTTTCCAGGATAGGAATTTTTTTTGTGCCAAATAAATTCTTCTGTCCATAGCCAACCCTGCTTTTTCATTTCCATAATAAGTTCTATTACGTAGGTATGCCGCTCCCCGTTAACCACTTTCTCTTTTATGTTCAAAATGAAAGTTCCAGTAGGTTTCAAAACTCTTAATAATTCCTCACTTCTTGGGAGAAACCAATCAACATACTTATCAGGATGTATTCCTCCGTAGGTTTTTGCCCTCTGGTCGGCATAAGGTGGAGATGTAACGATTAGGTCGACGGAATTGTCGGGAAAGTATCTTAGAAGGTCTAAACAATCACCTTGAATAATCTTATCTATCGGTAAGATTAATTCACTACCATTAATTTTTTCTGATTGTCGATTTTCTAGGAGTTTAGTCGAAGCCATATATATGGATTTGAGTATACCATACTGAACTTTAAGTTTGGATTGTTAGTTATACTAAACAACCGTTTCTTTAATTTGAGATATTATTTTTCTTTTCGTAGTACTTGCCTCCATAAAGTGCTCCACCTGCGCCGATGAGCATGATGACCCACGGATACCAAACGGGTTGGCCAATGAGAGTTTGGGTCAATGAAAGAAGGCCTAAAACAATAATTAAACCAGCAAGAATTTGGACATGGCGTTTCTTATTATTTGGAGCAAGTTTAGCCGTAATCCAACCGCCCACTACGGCTGAGATCAAACTCAAAATAAGATTTACAACGAGATAGGCCGAAGTTACCTCGTTCGGGTCGTTCAACAAGAACGCCGCCGCTAACATAGTGGTAATAATTACCAGAATCGCCATCGCCGCATATCCAGCTACCACTGCAATAATACTTTTTACCATAAAACTCCTCACTGCTGTTTTCTGCATTGTACTATGGGTTGCAAGTATCTACTAGTTATTGGCACTAAGAAAGGCCTCCAACTTTTTGAGGGCGATGCGGCGTATCGATGTTTCTTTCTGTTCATCTGGGGTCATTTCACCCCAGGTTTTTCTACTCCCCTGAGGAATAAATATCGGATCCCAGCCAAATCCTTGTTCACCTTTCGAAGTCTTGGCAATTTTTCCTTCCATTTCACCATGAAACGAATGAAGTTTTTTGCCATCGAACAAACCAAACATAACCTCAGCTTTGGCAGAACGATTCTTATTACTGTTTAATAGTTGGCATAATCCATCGTTATTTAATTCAGTTAAGAACCATTTGATGAGTGGGCCCGGCAATTTTCCTAATACATTAAACGTAAGCGAGACATCTTCAACTAATACTGGGGATTTAACCTGCTTATAGGCTTCCTTGGCTTTATGTTCAATAATTTCCGCTAAATTTAGAGATTGAATTTCTGCCAAATCGATTTTTTTATGATCTACTGGCATATCCAAATACCGACTAAGCTGTTCAGCTTTGGCAGCGTTGCCGGTAATGAAAGTCAGTGAAGTCAGGTTCATTTCTATTTAAGAAGAACTATAGCATAAAATACTCTTTACCTTGATTTAAATACATTTTTGACATATAATCTGGCCAACTCAGACGGTGATCAGAAAGGGGGGCTATGGCTGAAGGAATGATTTCGGAGCAAACTCTCGACGAATTGATAGCCGAGGCAAGACGTATGTGCCAGGAACTCGAGCGAAGAGAAGGTGAAAGACACAGGTGCCAAGTAATCGGCGAGGAAAGGCTATTCGAGATCGGGTTAGGCAAAGCGACCGAGACGGAAGCCGAGGGAGAACATATACGATCATGCAGTGATTGCGATAGAAGCGTTCGGGCGGCAAGGCGCGTCGCACAACCAACTACCTAATCCGCGTGATGCCCAGGGCAGGAGAAGTTTTCCTGCCCTTTGTTTTTTTTAGGCCGGGCAGGCGTTGAGATTATGTTTTTCAAAATAGCGTTGATGATATTCTTCGGCTTTGTAGAATGGTTCTGCGGGTAAAATCTCGGTGACAATCGGTTTGTCGTATTTACCAGATTCACCCAGTTCCTTTTTCGATTTTTCGGCGGCTGATTGCTGTTCAGGAGTGTGATAAAAAATTATTGAGCGATATTGCGAGCCGTGATCCGGTCCCTGACGATTTTTGGTGGTTGGGTCGATATGATCCCAAAATATTTTTAGTAACTCCTCATATGACACCTGTGAGGGATCATAGGTGACTTGCACACTTTCGGCATGGCCCGTGTTACCACGTGAGACCTGTTCGTAATTTGGGTTTTCGACATGACCGCCAGAATAGCCGGAAAAAGCCTCGATTACCCCTTTGGTTTTGTGAAACGAGTCCTCTATCCCCCAAAAACAGCCTCCAGCAAAAGTTGCGACGGCTTGATTCGTATTTTCCATAAGTAAACTCCTATACATCTATTATAAACCTCATGACAATGTTTTTTGTAAAAAAAGTGCCCCCTAGCGAGGGGGCACAGTGGCGGCGGTGAGTGATGTCCTCCGCCACTCAACGAGAGAGTCTCGAATGACTCGCAAAAGCTGCAGGCGGTGTCTTTGACTGCGGAGCCGCCAACTATCCGCACTGGTTGTTGGAGTAGACATCTCAATCAGCGCTTTGTTCACCGCTTGGCAGGTGTTCAGAACGCGAAGACTCTGACACCGGACCATGTCTTTGTCCACTCCGCTGCGCTTCCATCCATAGCCCTTATCACGCAAATTCTGGGCCAAGATGACTGCCATTTGTGACGGAGAAACATCGACCGGGTCGTAACAGACGTGCGCCCCTGTATAGCCTGGTCCCATCGCATCGATATGGATGCTGAGAAACACTACTCGCTCTGGCGGGAACCGCTCCAGCATCTGGTTAGCGATCTCCGCACGCTTCTCTAATCCTGACTTCCCAGCTCTGCTGGCAGATCCGTCGAGGGAGAAAGAAGCGTCTCTGGGGAGTGGTGCCGACTCGTTCGGCGCGTGAACGCTTGAATCGCGTAGGACTTCACTATCTTCCGTGAAGTATACCTCAGCCCCCTCGTTCCGGAGCAACTCTCCCAATTCACGCACCATGATGTACGTATAACTGGCCTCCCAGAATCGCTCAGTTCTCCGGCCAGCCTTGGAAACGAAGGTTTCCCTCCATCCGGCTCCGGGGTCAGTCCCTCCGTGCCCGGGGTCAAGCACGACCGCCAGACCAACCAGTCTTTTCTGAGCGACTGGTGTTCTTCTTACAGCCGGCCGTTTTGCCGCGACTGCCTTCAATTGCTTGGCAGGGGCAGGCGTGACGTTGTCTGTTGCCTTCTTTGAACGAACAGACATGAGGAGTAGACCGATGAATATGGCCGCTACTCCGAGGACCAGAGGACCTCGCTTCATTTTTGAAACTCCTGTGCTGACAGAAGTTAAGGATCACGATTGATCGGGTAAATTATACAAAAAATTAGACGATCTGTCAATTGAAAAGACCACTCGTCCGGAGCGGTCTTCATGCGGAGCGTAAGTATTTAAATCGGAAGAGCATCAACCAAGGCCTGGGCGTTTCCCGGGTCACCGATGTGCCAATTCTTTTCTTTCGCAATCGTCAGTAAAGCTGGCGTTGGATTAATGCAAATGGGATGCTCAACCGCGCTTAACATATCAATATCGCCCTCTGAATCGCCAAAGGCCAGCGATCCTTTCGCTCCTTCTTTTTGTATGACTTCTTGAATCGCTTTCAGTTTCTCAGTTCGATGGGCGAGGGAGGATTTTATTTCACCTGTAAAAATACCCTGATGAAGAGAGAATTCCGTACTAAAATAGTCATCACCATGTAATACATCGGTTAAAGCTGCCGCGGCATATTGCGGCTCAGCGGTTACAAAAATAATCCGATGGGTCGGTTTTAATTTATCAATCACATCATGAATATAGGGGTAAAATTTATCGGAGTGCGCAAAAAATTGCTTAGCAATTTCACGAGCCTGCTTCAAAGTCTTCCCTTTGATTTCTTGGGCATGAATGTCTAACAACTGCTGTGCAGCTCCTTCATAGTCAATC
>JBGPML010000028.1:0-9530 GCA_041486955.1 Patescibacteria group bacterium | reverse complement strand
TTATTAAGCGAATCGGCGGGACTATGTTTTATCAATTAGTTAATATTATGGGCGAAACGAAAATCACTCCTCACGCTACGGACTATCGCTTGATTGATCGCAAGGTCATTTTGGCTTTTCACTATTTCACCGAGAAAAATCGGCTCACTCGTGGATTGTTGGACTGGTTAGGCTTTAGGCGAGATTACCTCTATTTCGATGCCGACCCGAGACGGAATGGAGGCGCGACTTACAGCTATCGCAAGCTTTCCCGTTTGGCCATATATACTTTCGTATCTCATAGTCTATTTCCACTGAAGGTGGCCGGCTACCTTGGGTTGGGCATTACTCTTTTTTCTGGTCTATTTGGTACGTTTATTTTTATTGAAAAATATATTCTCCATGATCCGTGGGGACTTAGTTTTAGCGGTCCAGCTATTTTAGCCGTTATAAATCTCTTTCTCGTTGGTATCGTGTTAAGCTCGATTGGAGTTATTTCACTTTATATTGGGAATATCCACGAGGAAGTTCTTGCCCGTCCGCTCTATGTTATCCGCTCTCAAAAAAACCTGGACGAAAAGGACTGATGCGAATCTTGTGGCTCACATGGAAAGATCAGGCTGATCCCGAGGCCGGAGGGGCCGAGTTGGTTAATCATGAACTCGCCAAAAGACTGGTTGATGACGGGAATACCGTTCATTTCTTGGTTCGCGGTTATAGCAATGCACCGCAAGACTTTATACGCGATGGGTACAAGGTGACTACTTTAGGTAATAAGTACACAGTCTATTGGGAAGCCTATCGTTATTACCGCAGCCATCTTATTGGCTGGCCCGATTTAGTTATCGATGAAGTGAACACCATTCCCTTTCTGGCGCGATTTTATACAAGCTCAAAACAGGTGTTATTCGTGCACCAGCTTTGCCGAGAAATATGGTTTTATCATATGCCTTTTCCTCTTAACCTCATCGGCTATAGCCTTGAACCGATGTATCTGCGACTCCTTAATCACTCTTCCGTTATTACTGTTTCTCCCAGCACGAAAGCCGACCTAATCCGGTTTGGATTTTATCCTGACAAGATTTTCTGTATCCCCGAAGCAACAACACTGACACCGATTCCATCTATCCAAGAAGCCGGGAAATTTCCACAACCGACTGTCGTTAGTTTAGGGGCTATACGGCCGATGAAGCGAACTCTGGATGTTGTTAAAGCCTTTGAAGCCGCCAAGCTGAAGCTCCCCGACCTGCGTTTGATCATTGCCGGCGATGCATCTCACCCATATGGCCACATCGTCTTGCTTCGTATATACCAGTCTCCATTCAGCGAGAGCATAACTTATATGGGGAAGGTGACTGAAGCAGAAAAACATCAACTTTTACGACAGGCTCATGTTTTATGCGTGACATCGATAAAAGAAGGTTGGGGATTGAGTGTGACCGAAGCGAATTCTCAAGGAACGCCGGCAATCGCTTATAATGTCGATGGCTTGCGTGACAGTATTTTGCATGACGAGACCGGTCTCCTCTGTGAATCGCGTAATCCCCAGTCAATGGCAGAGTGTATTGTTGCTTTATTAAATAACAAAGAACATTATACTCGCCTCCGGACCAACGCCTGGCAATGGAGCCGATCGATGACATTCGAAGTTACCTACAACCAATTCAAATCTATATTATTTCGACTATGACATACCCACTCATTTCAATTATTGTCGTTAATTGGAACGGCCAGCGTTGGCTAAAACGATGTTTGACCAGTCTCCAACAGCAAACATACCCGAATGTGGAAATAATCGTCGTTGATAACGGCTCAACAGATAATAGCCTTGGCACGATTCGGGTAACATTTCCAAAAGTAAAGATTATACTCAACGAAACAAACCAAGGTTTTGCTCGAGCCAATAATCTTGGTGTTCAAAATGCAACCGGAAAATGTATCGTTCTACTGAACAACGATAGCTGGATTCAACCTGATTGTATTGATAAACTGTATGCCTATTATCGGACTCATAAATATGCTGTTGTCGCCCCGATTGAAGCACAGTACGATACAAAGCAACCTGATCACTATCGGGCTACTATCGACCCCTGGGGTCACCCTGTTTACTCCAAAGCTATCTTGTCCACCAAACAACCGTTTTATCTGCCGGGGATCTGTCTCTTTTTTTCCAGACAACTGTTTATTCATACCGGGGGTTTTGACCCACTCTTTTTTATGTATGTTGAAGAGGTGGATTGGTTTTGGCGACTGCATTTACAAAACAAAACTTGTCATTATGTCCCTGGAGTTTACGTCTTTCATGCCGGAGCTGGATCAACCGGAATAGGGTTAACCTATACGACATTTCTTTGGCGCAATCAGAATACCTTGACAATGCTTATAAAAAATTACGCTTGGTATAATCTTATTCTCATCTTGCCCAGTTATCTTTTACAAAATTGTTTTGAGTTACTATTCTTTTTGGTGCTATTAAAACCAAGTCTAAGTTATTCCTACCTTCAAGGTTGGTGGTTTACTGCTTCGCATCTACCAGAGATCCTTGCAGAGCGCCGTGACATTCAAGCGGATCGAAAAATGAGTGACCGCGTAATATTTCGCTTGATGTATCACGGATTTGGTAAACTTCATCATTTTTCTCGCTATGTGAGAGCACGTAAGGCATGAGAATTTTGTTTTGCCCTTGCCATTATTTATTTGATGATTCGACCCGTGGCAGTGAATATGGCCTCGCATTCGAAATCGCCGATTTTTTTGGGAGAAAATATCCCGAATCTGTTGTCGTCACGGGAAAGATACATCTCACTTCTCAAAAACCGTATAAAATCATCGGACTGCTGAAAGAGACCGATAGCCTCGGTCAATCAATCTCGAGCGCATTACATTTTAATTATAAATATACCTTTCTGGCACTCCGACTTTTGAAACAAGAGAAGTTCGATATCATTCATCACGTGCGACCTTTTAACGTTGGCACGACATTTAATCTCATCCCTCTTCTTGGGCTGAACAGAAAAACACCGTTTGTAATTGGATCATTCTGCAGTCCATATCCTTTAACCCATAATCCGCACGATCTGAGTTTAAAGAAGATAACTCTGAGGCTGATCACCCCGCTTGTTTATTGGCTCTCGATCCAAACATTAAAGCGATCAACGAAAATCATTGTCCATGATGGTGTAACCAAAAAATTACTCACACGTCATCTGAGTGAAAGCAAAATTGTCATTATTCCGCCAGGTGAGAAAGATCGGCCTTTTAGACTGTCTCGGTCTAAATACTATCAGCCAAAGTTTGAACTGCTCTCCGTCGGGTTTCTCATCGAGAGAAAAGGATATGATATTGTCCTCCGGGCAATCGCGGAGGCGGTGCAACAAAACCCGAATATTACACTACGTATCGTAGGAGACGGAGAAGAGGAAAGGCATTTACTTGACTTAGCACAACAATTACGGATTACTCAGCATGTTATCTTTGAGGGTTTCATTGAACACAGCAAAATCTATCAGTATTATGACCAAGCTCATCTTTATATCAGTATGCCTCGACAAGAAGGTTTCGGACAAGTTTATGTTGAAGCTATGGCTCGCGGTTTGCCGATTATTACGTCTTCCAATGTCGGGTCAAATCAGATTATTCATAAAAAATTCGGACTACTCGTTCCCCAGGAAGACAGTAAGGCTTTAGCCAACGAGATAGTGAGATTACTCAATGCGCCTGAAAAAATGATTGCGATGTCCCGTCACGCGAGAAAGCACTTCAAAGATTGCTATGAATGGAAAAATATCCGCCAACAATATGGTTCACTCTATGACGAATTGTTAGAACAGTAAAGCATGACCCATGAAAAATAGGTATGTACCACTCACCGTTATTACCATCATCACATGCATCACCCACTGGGTGTGGTTGAAGGGAAGTACGATTCTGTCTTACAGCGATTGGGGATATACCTATCGTCAGACTTACCTAGAATTTATTCGTCCACCCACGCTCTGGCAAACCAACGGGCTAGGATCGATCAATATCGTTGACATTTCTCGATATCCCATCGAATTGCTTTCAGGAATATTGGCGTTGTCAGCATCTGCAGAGGTAATAGAACATCTGGTTATTTTTTATCCCCTTATGCTGCTTATGATCCTGGGCAGCTTTTTTATGGTTTACCGCATCACCAAATCCCCCTTTGCCGCCGTAGTTGGCTCATTAGTGTATAGTTTTAACACCTATTTCCTTATAGGTGTTAATCTTATTCTCTTAGTTGCTTATGCTCTCTTCCCCTTTATATTTATCCTTTACCATCAGGCTTTAAAAGAGAAGCGGATAGGGTTAGCAATGGCGACTGGCTTGGTGGCTTGGTTAGCAAGTGCATATGAGTTTCGTGCTTTTTACATAATGGCCGGTTTGTTATTTAGCTATTTTCTCTATTTTTTGGCAGTATACCAAAAAGACAAGTCGAACACAGCCATAAAACATATTGTAATTCTTGGTTTGTTACCTTTTTTTCTTGTGGCGCTTCTGAATAGTTATTGGTTACTCCCCTTAATCAAACTGCATAGTTTGACGACCAACGATCTGTTTAGTCGAGAATTGTTTGGCAATGCGTATATGAGTTTGCCGCGAGCCATGACCCTATTTCACCCGTTTTGGACCGGACATACACCGGCTAATTTTGTTATCCAACCATTACCATGGCGCTTTTGGATTATTCCGATCGCGGCCTTTTTTGGTCTGTGGCTCAATCGCAAGAATCGATTCATCCTATTCTTTGGCTTAGTCTCAATAGTCGGTATACTCCTAACTAAGCAAGTCGATCACCCGTTTGTGCAGCTCTATCCTTGGCTGTACGACCATTGGCCGGGCTTTAATGCCTACCGCGAAGCAAGTAAATTTTATTTTCTTATTGCGTTAGGCTATTCGGTTTTAATCGCATCCTTGATTGCATGGCTCGAAATAGTCATATCTGATTACACGTGGGGAAAGGTTGCGGTTGTTATAATCGGCGTAAGTATTTCCACCCTCTTTTTGTGGAATACCAAACCCCTCATTACCCAGGATTTTGGCACGCTCTTCATTCCTCGCCACATTCCCGCAAGTTACCCTGCATTAACCCATCTTTTAGTTAATGAAAAAGAATTTTCCCGCACGCTTTGGGTACCGCGAGATTCGCGGTGGGGGATTGAGACTACGTATCATCCAAAAGTTAGTCTGGTCGATACCGTCCAAACTGTGTGGAATGGTTTCATTCAGTTTGTTCCACACGATAATAACTGGCCCGAGCAAGATCAGATGGCCGAACTGCTGCATCATCCCTATATGGCCAATATATTAAATATCGCATCAGTTAAATATGTTGTCGTCCCGGTAAGAGACGTTGCTAATGATGACGATTTTTTCATTCATTATGGCAACAATCGTGATTTCTATATAAATCTGCTGAACCAACAGCCCTACCTTAAACCTCTCGATCTTGGCCCAAATAACGAGCTCAAAGTATATGAAAATAATACTGCCCAACCGTATATTACGGCTCAGAATCATTTGTATCAGGTCGATTCACTGGAAGAACTTGATACGACCTATCAATTTGTCAAAAATCAACTCGGAAGCGAATTTAATTTTACTCTTACCGAAAATGGGGATTCGTCAGCCCCTCATATAGTAAATGTTTTTGATCAGCTGAAAGACGCTAAAATCGCTCCTGACAGTTTATCTTTTACCATAAAAGATTCCGGGGACATCCGATTGTTTACCAACCAAACCAAGGCGGCGTTAGCTAAGGGGAATGGCGTAGCGATCTCGGATGAGATAACGAATACTATACTTTCTCCTACAACAGCTGTCTCGACACCCTATGCTTCTCCCTTCAATGAAGAACACTTTACCTCCCCTCATGCGGTACGATTTGAATGGTCAGATCGTCTAAACCCATTAGTCAATCTTATTCCCAATCCATCTTTTGAATCGGGGTTGTGGCAAACTCAGGTGGGCGACTGCAATAATTATGACAAAAATCCTATTCTTGGGCTGAATTTAAGCCAAGCATCGGCCAGCGATGGTCAAAAGTCGCTTCAACTTGAAGCAACTCGCCATATTGCCTGTACTGGCATAAATCGTTTGTCCGTCACTCCCAATACTGACTATATTTTTCGTTTTGATTACCAAGGTGTTACCAGTAAGGAAGCCGGATATTATTTGAGCTTTGATGACCCGATCCATACCGTCTTAACTAAGCGACTTCCAACCCAAGATACCAATTGGCATAATTTTCATTCTATTATTCATGCCCCAGCTGGATCCAGTCATATGAGTTTGACAATTTATTCCTATGACGGTGATCATACTACCAATATCATCACCCGTTACGATAATTTCCAGCTTGTGACTTTACCGGATTTACAGGATCGTTACTTTATTATGTCTCGGCCAAACCAAAAGCTTTCGCCACCAAACCACCTTAGCTTTGAAACAATGAGCCCCTACCACAAGCAAACTCACATTGCGGGGGCAACACAACCTTTCTACTTGACTCAAAGTGAACGATTCAATCCTGGGTGGAAGGTTACGCTTCTTCGACCCAATTCGTTTCTCGTTGATCGAATTAACCCGTTTTTTCGTTCAGTCAAACTCCCCACCACAACCCATTTGGCTTGGGACAATACTATTAATGCCTGGTATATTGATGTTCCATCTCTTTGCCAAAACAAGAGCCTTTGTCAGCATAATAGTGATGGGAGTGCCAACTTCGATTTGTCCATCGATTTCGCCCCTCAGCATTGGCTTAATGTCGGAAGTATTGTTTCTCTTATGACCTTGTTCGCTATGTTCGTTTACGGCTTACGTATGATTAAGAAGAAACAAACCTCACTGGCGCGTTGGATTAAATCACTTCTCAAGAAAGAACTTGAACATGACCGCCGTTAAAGATCAACTTATACGATCACTTCCCCAACCTTTTATCAAACGTTTTAGTCTTACTCTTATCCTTGGAGTAATCATATTGCTGGTCGCACAAAAGTATCCAACTCTGCAAGATCTTTTGTTGTTTGTAGTTTTTTTAATTATTATCTTTGGGCTTGGTTTCGACCCAAGACTCTATTTTACTCTTGGTCTTATTGGTCTTATCGCCACCCCTTTTCTTTCATTGCTGATATCTCTCATTTCGGTAGATGCTCTATCTCATTTCGTTGTTGGGACATTTTTCTTCTTTTCTGCAGGGCTGCTCAAACAACTCTATGACACAATCAGGCTCCATCGGCGCTAAGCAGAAAAAATGTATGCAACGTTTTACGCCGTTTATTTTTTTAGGCTTGGTTTTTACCATAATGTGGCCACTCTATCAACCGGGCTATATTTTTCTCTTAGATATGGTGTGGGGCCCCGGTATGAGCCTTACCCGGATATTTCATACCTCGCCCACTTACGGGCTCCCATGGAATGTGCTATTTGCCATAATAGGAAAGTTCGTCCACCCTGCATTGGTGCAAAAAACGGTTCTGACCTTGGTTTTGTTTTGTATACCCTGGAGCATGTATCGTCTTTTACGGGACAGGGTTCAATGGTCGAGTGCGCTACTCGGCAGTGTAATTTATTTTTTAAATCCATATGTCTATGAGCGATTCATCGCTGGTCAATGGTTAGTCTTGGCCGGCTACGCTTTCTTTCCTGTCGTCATAAAAGGCTTAACCCAAGCGTTGACGGATACATCGAGAAAATCTTTTGTCAATTTGGCCCTAATCTTGGCCTTCTATCCCATCATCAGTTTGCATTGGTCTTATATTACGTACGGCATAGTAGCTATAGCCGTTCTTATTTATGGCCATGAACATCAAAATAAATCAAGCTATTATCATCACGTAGGCTTTTATGCCTGCATAACCCTAGTGCTTTTTCTTGGTTTGAATAGTTATTGGTTGTTTGGGCAGCAAAATATAGTGAGTACTATTACTTTCGATGATTTCCGACTGTTTCAGACCGTGGGTGACCCTCATTTTGGCCCCATTGGCAACGTCCTATCACTTTATGGATTCTGGCAGCAAGACGCATTTTTACCGAAAGATTTTAATTCTACATGGTGGATTATTACCGTTGTATATCTCATGTTATCCACTATCGGAGCGTGGCGATTTTTTAAAAAGCATGATATTCTAGGCATCACCTTCCTTGTTACTTTTGTGCCTACCGTCATAATAGCAATTGGTTACGCCACTCCGCTGACTCGACACATTATTGATTTTTTGTACTATATCCCCGGGTTTAAGGGGTTGCGTGACACCGCAAAAATTATCGGGCTGATCGCTTTCACGTATGCTCTTTTTGTCCCAATCGGATTACAATGGCTGCTACTACAATTCAAAGGAAGTCGGAATTATCGCCAATTGGTGATAGGGATCAGTCTGATTATTGGCCTGCTTCCTTTTATTTCAGTATCGACGCTGTTTTGGGGAAACTTGAACCACATTCAATCGGCCGATTATCCTGAATCATGGTATAAAGCTCAATCGAAAATTGAACAGGACAAAGGTGCGACTATTCTATTCCTACCCTGGCATGGTTATCTGCGCTTTCCAATGTCGCAAGGGCGATTGATCGCCAACCCGGGGCCTGTATTCTTTAACCAACCTGTTATAAGTGGACCAGTGGCCGACACTACTTTGTCTAGTTCACAACCTAAAAGTGATTGGGATGTCGAACTATTTAAACTGCTGCAGGGTCAGTCAGCACCTGATCAAGTTATCCCTTTTTTCATCAGTCATCACATCACTCATATTATCTTAGCTAAGACTGCTGATTGGGATAGATACACCTGGCTCAATCAATCAAAAAAACTCTCTGCAATATTCGAGAGTCCTGATTTGATAGTCTATAAAATTAAGTCGACTGAATAATCACCCGTGTGGCAACAAATTCTCCATTCTTATCATAGCCACTTATTTGGGCTTTGCTATCTGGTTTGAGATCCGTTAAGCTGCCAAAAACGAAGCGGGTGTCAGTGGTAAGTCGGAATACAACATCAACCGTACCATTATTAATCGTAATACTATCATCAGATGTTGAAATGACTGATCCGTCAAAAACAACGACTCTCTGGGAGACTCCACCATAACCATATACCTCACTTTGGCGGCGCACTATACTCGCTATGAGTGTCCCATCTTCCCGGTTAGCCATAACATGAACACTATCGCCCATATTCAGTGAAGCTAAGTCCAAACCTTGGACAAATAGGGTGTGATCGTCAACCATTAAATGTACAGGATCAGTACCATGAGTGGCAACATCAAACGAATCCGTTCCAATCGATTCTACCGTTCCATCAAAAAATAAGGCTCGATTAAAATTTATAAACCGAGCTTTTGCAAACGAAGTTGTTGCCACTATTCCGGCGAGAACGATGATTCCCACCAACGCTGTGCCCATCCATTTTTTAATTCGGCCATTTAACATCGCAACTAGCACGCTAATATATTGCAAAAACGTTGTCAAGCCTCTTTTAAACAGCCTCCCTGTTTGCAACTTTTCTGTACCAGTATTATATATTTTGCGTCGCT
>JBGPML010000027.1:0-9587 GCA_041486955.1 Patescibacteria group bacterium | reverse complement strand
ATAGCGAAGCGGAGGCGTCGTGAAAAAAGTTACTATCTACTCCACTCCAACCTGTCCGTATTGCCGTATGACCAAAGAATATTTAAAAGACAAAAAAGTCGAATTTACTGATTATAATGTGGCTGAAGATCAGGAAAAAGCGGAAGAAGCCAATAAAAAATCCGGCCAAATGGCCGTGCCGGTGATTGTGATTGATGGCGACAAAGAAGAAAAAATTATTGTCGGTTTTGCGAAGGAAGAGCTGGATAAAGCCCTTGGTTTATAATAATCGTCCGTTGGTCATTGCGAAGAATAAAATGACGAAGCAATCTAGATCGCCACGCTTCCGCCTTCACACAAAGTTACGGTGGACAGGTCGTTCGCAATGACACATCATTTTTTCAGTTTAGTTCGTCGATCACTAATTTTGTAATCGAGTCGACTATTTTGTAAAATTCAGGGCTCCGTTTGTTTCTGGGACGGTCAAGGGTGATGGGTATTACTTCTTTAATTGTTCCTGGGCGGGGACTAAAGACGACAACTCGATCCGCCATTTCTACCGCTTCTTCGACCAAGTGAGTCACCATTACGACAGTCATTTTCTGTTTCATCCAAATTGACAGAATATCCTGACGAAGTCGTTCGGCGGTAAAGGCATCCAGCGAGGAAAATGGTTCATCCATAAAAAGTATGTCGGGTTGCATCGCCAAAGCTCGGGCAATGCCAACCCGTTGCTTCATGCCACCCGATAACTCTTTCGGGTGCTGTTCTTCAAACCCTTTCAATCCCATTTCATGAATATAACTACTCACCTGTTTTTTTATTTCTTGGGGCGATTTATTTCCCATGGCCAAGCCGAACGCAACGTTTTTTTCGACGGTCAGCCAAGGAAAGAGGGCAAAATTTTGGAAAATCATCGTCTTAACTGCTTCATGATTATCGATCACCTCTCCGGAATCGGCCTTGATCAAACCGAGCAGAATACGTAAAAAAGTCGACTTACCACAACCTGACGGACCAATAAGAGCGACAAATTCCGAAGGGGTTACTGTAAGATCAACATCCTTCAGCACTTCCATCCGTTCTCCCTTGGAGACAAACGTTTTAGAAATTCCTTTGGTCGAAATGATAGACGACGATTCAGACATTTAGGCCTCGGTTTCGTATTGGGTGGCTTCATTAAGGAGTGGGAGCCAGATAAGTTTATTAATGATGAACAACAGTAGCATCAAGAAAACAATCCCGATAAATAACTGTTCATTCTTTCCGGCATTGCCTAAACTACCAAGATAGCTGCCAATACCCATATTCGTTCCAACTAGTAGTTCGGCGCCAATAATAAACTCCCAACCTTCTCCCCAGCCAACGATTGAGCCAGTTAAGATTGTGGGCATGAGTTCGGGCAAAGTAAAATGGCGTAATCGTTTGATCCCTGAAGCGCCAAATACGGTTGCGGCCTCCTCTAAATCCTCTCGACGGTTCTTGATTCCTCCCAAAATTGAAAAAAGAATCGGCCAAATCATTGCAATCGTTAGAACCGCAATAATAATCGTTTCCGAAGCCGTGCCTAAGGCATGGATGAGTAGGGGGAAAAGGGCAAAGCTCGGAAAACTTTGCAGCACGTCAAAAATTGGCAGCAACACGTTTTCAACCGATCGATTTATCGTGATTACGAGAGCAATAGTAAACGCCAGGATGAGTGATATAGCATAGGCTGTGGTTGTACGGAGTAAACTAATGGTAAATCCAACCAAAATATGGCTAGTATCAATTGTATAAACATTGGTCACCAACATTAACACCAGTAGAATGGTAATAAAAGTGGCTAACACGACCAGACTGCTTTTCAGTCTGTCTTTTAGAATATGGTGTTTACGGCTGATTCGCAGTGTGGCGGCAAAGCGCATGGATTATCCTTTATTTCAGCCTATCATACAAAAGCGGAGCTTGGGACGCAGATGGTTAGATTACTTTTCTTCGCCATATACCATCCGCCGGCTGGCGGAGATACATGGTTCGTTCGCAATAACATTGAAGCGAGGAGAGATGTAGTCATTCGGTTTCCAACTACCACTGGCACTTGCTGCCAGTGGTAACTACGTTACTCAGTCTTGAAGACACGAGCTGCAGCAATATAGGCAACAAAGCCCCAAACGATCATGCCAAGAATGTACGGCCAGATATCGACGAAGGCAATTCCTTCGACCGATATTTTGCGCAAAGCAGTATTGAAATAAGCCAATGGTAAATTATTACCAATAAATTGAAGCCATTTCGGCATGCCATCAATCGGGAAAAAGACACCTGCTAAGAGAATTTGGGGTAAGTTGAACAAGTTTAAAGCGATAGGGAGGGACTGTTCGTCGCGGGCGACGTTGCCAATGAAGAGACCAAATCCCAGAAAAGCTAATACAGCTAAGAATGACAAGAAAATCATTTGAACAAACGTGATCCAACCATGCGCCAGGGTAAAATGAAACGCTAAGACCCCAACGGTGAGGAGGACGGCGGCTTGAAGCATAGCCTGAAATGATCGGCTCAAGCACTGAGCGACAACAAAGGTGATTGGTTTTACCGTCGTGGCGAACATCCGTTTTAGCACTAGTGTTTTACGTAGGGTGATTAACGGAAAGGCTATGCCAAACGTCGCAATCGATAAGAGGGAGAAGCCGATTTGTCCGGGCAAAGCATAATCAATATATCGATATTCTTTCCCGGAAATCTCTTTTGCATTGAAGGCAAATGGCTGCCTTACGATGCCTGAGGCTTTAATATTCATCTGGCTTATAACGCCACTTAAAAAGCTTTCGGCGGCGGCTTTACCTTGGGGATTGCTATTTGAGCTGACGAGGGTTAACGATCCGGCCATTGGACGGACGCTTTGGTCAGGAGCGATAATACTGGCAATTTTAGCTTGTGATAACTGTTTTTCTAAATCTGGCTCACTGCCCTCGATTAGTTCAATAGGAGCGTTCTCTTGTTCAGAAAGATTCTTAATCGTTTGATAAATTGGATTTGTTTTATCGATTGTGTCAGATACGCCGAGTTTTATTGATGCACCTGAATTTCCGAGTAGTCCGAATATCACGACAAAAATAAGGGGAAAGATAAGACTAAAAAAGTAACTGGCTTTATTACGAAAACTGGCCTTCAAGGCATATTTGGCGAGCCCCAATGCAATTACGATTTGACTCGGACTACTAAATGAACGCTTAGCTTTCACGAATGTTCCTTCCTGTAAAATCGAGAAAAACGTCCTCGAGCGTGGCGGCACGAACTTCGGTATGTCGCTTAAAACCACGGGCAAGAAGATCAGAAATAAGTTTCTCTGGCGTGTCTTCAGCAATAATTCGACCATTGTCCATAATAGCCAGTCGGTCGCAAAGCTGTTCCGCTTCATCCATATAATGGGTCGTAATGACGATCGTCACACCCTTCTTATTAATATCGCGAATCACGTCCCATAAATTAATACGGGCTTGCGGATCTAATCCCGTCGTTGGTTCGTCAAGAAAAATCACGCGGGGCGTATTGATGAGAGTCGAGGCCAGTGAAAAACGCTGTTTTTGACCACCAGACATATTATCGAAGAACGACATAGATTTATCTTCCAGATTAAACTCTTTCAACATGGCCATTGCATCAACTTTTACCCCATACATGATGGCAAACATATTAAGTAATTCGATGAGGTTCAGGTTTGGATAGAAGCCTGAGGCCTGGAGTTGAATGCCAATTCGTTTTTTTATTTCTTGAGCTTGGGTATGAATATCAAAATCGTCGACGAGAACACTTCCCTCAGTGGCTGGTTTCAAAGTTTCAATAATCTCTAACGTCGTGGTTTTACCTGCCCCATTCGGCCCGAGGAGTCCAAAAATCTCCCCCTGTTTTACCGAGAATGAGATACCATCCACTGCCGTCATCTGACCATATCGTTTGACCAGATTTTTAACTTCGATCATATTTTCCATACTTAAATTAGTATAGGCAAAATGTCGGTGCAAAACAAGGATCTCTTTCCCGATGTCCTCTCTTTCATATTATGAGTAACCTTTGGTATTATATGAGCAATGACGCTTATCAACCGGACGAGCACACGGTTATCCCACTGGCTCCAGCACAATCGTGTGGAGTTTTTGGTGTTACTGTTCTATGTCATCTTGGCCTGTATTTTTTGGTATCCATTGGCCTTCTATTTTCGAACTGCCCAGCTTGAACCAAACGCGGTTGATCCTGCCTTTAACCAGTGGATCCTCGGGTGGGGAAACCATGCTCTGACTCATTATCCATGGCGTTATTTTGAAGCCAACATGTATTACCCCTATCACCATACGTTGGCCTGGGGTGATCACCTGTTTTCGTTAGTTTTAATGAGTTTGCCGCTCATTCCACTTTTTGGGGTATTAGGAGCTTATAACCTTATTCTCATTGGCAGCACAGCGTTAGCCGGTTTTTCAATGTATTTGTTGGCAAAATATATTACCAAGCAACAAGCAGCCGCTATTATTGCCGGCGTGATGTGGGGTTATATGACGTCACGCATTGATGAACGAGGACATATCCAAGTGCAGGTTATTCAATGGATCCCGTTCGTTTTCTTGTTTGCCGAAAAAATCAGACTCGAATTTAGCCGTAAGAATTTTATTTTATTTGTCATTTTCAGTTTCCTCGCCTTAGCGACCAATTTTTATTTAACGATGTACACGGTTATCGGTTTTGGGGTATATGTTGTGTTTCTTTTCATATCAGGTGGTCTCAACATTAAATCGCTTGGTCGGATTGTACTCGGTTTTGGACTAGCGGCATTATTAGCTCTTCCTTTATATATAATTTCGATTTTAATTCAACTCCATGACCCGGTAATCCGCGATAATGCAAGCCAAGTATCAATGGCAATTAGCGGGTTATTACCGTGGCCCTGGCCTGGTCATTTACTACGATCGTTTCTTGCCGAACATGGGCATGCAGTGACGCAACCACCAACCAATCACAGCCTTGGTCTGCTGACCTACTTTTTCTTTCTCTTCGGTGTGATTCGACTCTGGCTGGAGCGAGGAAAATGGCGGGAAAATCGTCGTATGATTGTGTTTTTGATTGTGGCATTTGTCATGTTCGCCATGGCCATAGGACCCCATGGTTACTGGTTCGACAAGACGATCATTCATTATAACGTCTTCTTCGATTTCCCTTATAATCATATTCCTGGTTATGAAGCCATTCGAATGCCGATGCGGGCTCATACGGTGGGGGCGTTAGGTGTTATGCTTTTTGCCGTTTGGGGTTTGGCCTTTATGATCAAACGAATACCAACAAAATGGCAGTATGCCGTTGTGGTCTTATGTGCGGCTTGGATTATTATTGAGCAGTCTCCTGCTCCACTCAAATTATATCCGACATATGATTATTCCAAAGCTGAAGCGTATCATTGGTTACAGTCGCAACCGGGCGAGTTTCCGATTGTGGAGTATCCATTGTTTCCCGGTTCTGGCGGTGGTCATAAAAATGACCTTATCGAGGCCAAGCGAATGTATTTTTCAACATATCACTGGAAGCGTCGTGTCACGGGATCTATTTCACCTTACCGGCCTGATTCATATGGCTGGGATGCCGAATTAATCGATGGTTTGGGCGAGAATCCAGAAGCAATAGAATGGCTGCAAACCAATAAAGTAAAATATGTACTCCTTATTCCAGACGATTTTGTTACACTGGGAATTGATGCGGTCGCCGCGAAACACAAAACTGACTTTATTGACCACGCTCCAGGACTGAAAAAAGTCGGTGTGTTTAGTGATGCCACAATATACGAGGTAGAATGAAACATCATCAAGACGCTCCAATTCCGACACTTTCGATCATTATGCCGGTGTTCAATGAAAAACCAACGATTGAGGCGATTTTAGCCAAAGTTTTAGATTCGCCTTTTACATCTGAAATCATAATCGTTGATGATTATTCGTCCGATGGAACGCGAAAAATTCTCGAAAAATTACATAACCCAAAAATTAATATCTACTATCATGATAAGAACCAGGGCAAAGGTGCCGCAATTAGTACGGCTCTCAAACATGCCAAATCAGAATATATTTTAATCCAAGACGCAGATTTGGAATATGATCCTGAGGAATATATAAAACTCCTCAAGCCAGTTATGGAGGGCAAATCAATAGTCGTATACGGCTCTCGTTTTACGGGAGAACATCGCAATATGCTCTTTTGGCACTGGCTGGGGAACCACTTTCTGAGTTTAGTCACGAATGTTTTGTACAATACGACTCTGTCGGATATGGAGACCTGTTATAAACTCATTAAGCGCGATATTATTAAAGACATAAAACTCCGATCAAAGCGATTTGATTTCGAACCAGAAGTTACTGCCAAAATTCTTAAACGTAAAATTCGCATTTACGAGGTGCCAATTTCGTATGCTGGGCGAGAATTCGACGAAGGAAAAAAGATTACCTGGCGCGATGGTATTGTGGCACTTTGGACACTCGTTAAATACCGGTTCTATGATTAAACAAGCTACTCAATCATCACTCATTCGTTATGCATTAATTGGGGCAAGTGCTTTTGCCCTCGATTTTGGGCTATTAAATCTTGGACTATATTGGCATCTTCATTTATTGGCGGCTAATGGGATGGCAGTGACAGTCGCAATTATCTATTCTTTTATTCTGCATCGCTCCTTCTCCTTTGCCCATAAAGCCCGAGAAGCAGGGTATCAACTGAGCAAACAACAACAATTTATACGATTTTTGATAGTGAGTATTATTGCGTTAGGCTTTAATGAGGTCCTGATGACAATTTTTGTGAATCATTATGCCTTAAAACCAAATCCGGCAAAAATTATTACAAGCTTGATTCTTCTTATTTGGAATTATACTGCCAATCGACTGGTTACATTTCAACCAAAAACTGCCCGTTAGTTCCATCTTATATCGGATCGGCTTTCAAACAGTATCCTCTTAATAGGCTTCATTTTTTATTCTTTTGTAATACTGCCCAACAAATCGGCCGAGTTTCCTTGAGGCTTATGGCTTTTACCCATGTACCCGAAGCATTTTTTTATTAGGGTTAGATGAATGAAAGGTGGTGATACGTATGGCTCGAAAAGAAAGTCGTCGTGGATTTGCTGCTATGCCGGAAAAAGAACAGCGAGAAATTGCACGGAAAGGTGGTAAGGCAGCTCACGAGAAAGGTACTGCCCATGAGTTTAGCCAGGAAGAAGCAAAAGAAGCTGGACATAAGGGTGGAGAATCTACTGCCAAACACGGTCCCGAATTTTACGCCGAAATTGGACGCAAAGGTGGCAAATCTAGCCGGGGGCGTAAAAAAAGTTAATGATATTATTAATAAACATAAAGGGATCTCGTAGGACGAGATCCCTTTATTATTGACTCGATTGAGTGACTTATCGATTAGATGGCTGCGTGTTAGGATAGGTTTATGCAATCCACTGCCGATCCATTTTATATTTCCAGCAAAACATCTCGCACATATCTTTGGTGGATCTTTGTCAATGGATTTATTATTGGGACGTTCTGGCTCGGTGAATGGTACGACATAACTATTTTAAAGCGACAAATCGTGGCTTAATCATGGATTCCACGATTTTGACAATCATTTTTGCGATTCTTCTCATCCCTGGCCTCATCGGCGTGATTCTTCCCGGTATACCGGGGGTACCTTACATGATGATCGTTACATTAGCTTTTGGCTTAATTGATCATTTTACCCGGCTACATGGTATTGAATTTGCTGTATTAGCTGGCATAACGACCATAACATTGGTTATTGACTATTTCAGTGGGGTATTAAGCGCAAAATTTGTCGGGGCATCAAATCATTCCATTGTTGTTGGTTCTATAGCTCTATTTATTGGCAGCGTTGCATTCCCGCCGCTTGGTGGGGTGATTGCGCTGGTATTGATTGTATTTTTGATCGAATTACGCCGAAAGCACCGGGCACAACACGCACTTAAAGTCGCTACCGGAACTGCTATAGGATTTGTCGCCGGCACGATAATTAATTTCCTGTTAGCCATCCTCTTTTTTGTTCTGTTCCTGATATTCAGTTTCAACTAGATCGCCGGCACTTCGTTCTTCTCAATGACAAAAAACTTTAGTGCATAATCTCTAGAGTTATTGCTCGCTTATTGATGGCTCACGTAATTGAGTTGAGATCAAGGCAATGATGAGGAGCAAAGTGAGACGTACTTATCGGTACGTTGAACGAGCACCGGACTTATCGAAAACTAAAAGACCGATCAATTTGAGGCTAATGCAAGGCGAAGCTGAGAAGCCAAAAACATCAATGCCGGAAAAAGTAAGACCGGTATATTTGTGGCTTTAACTAGGCTTAATCGAGGAGTGAACCGAGACGTACTAAACGTACGTTGAGTGAGCACCGCAGATTGTAACGAAGTTCAAGACCAAATATACCGGTCTAGTCCCAGTTTAGGCTACCGCCGGTTTGGTATTCTGTGACTCGTGTCTCAAAAAAGTTCTTCTCTTTCTTCAAGTCGATAATTTCACTCATCCATGGAAATGGATTTGTTACGTCATAAACCTTCGCGAGACGAATTCTTTCAAGGCGACGGTCAGCCACGTACTCAATATATTGCTTAATATTGTCCGCATTAAGACCTAAAATTCCGCGCGGCAGACAGTCTTTGGCATATTGATATTCCAGGTCCACCGATTTCTTAATATTTTTAATGATTGATTGTTGAAATTTCTCTGTCCAGATCGATGGATTTTCATCAATAATCGTATTAACCAGATCAGATCCAAACGCCAAATGGACAGACTCGTCACGAAGTATATACTGGAACTGTTCACTGACACCAACCATGCGGTTTTGCCTCGCAAACGATAGCATCATCACAAATCCAGCATAGAAAAAAATACCTTCCATAATAACGTAATAACCAATTAGATCGTTAACATATCGTTGAACATTTTCAGTCGTATCGGGCTTAAAATCAGGATCAAGAATAGATTTCGTAATATCGACGACAAAGTTATCTTTCGCCGCGATGCATGGAATCGTCAAATACATATTATAGACATCATCTGGGTCTAATCCGAGCGAGTCGCAGCAATAGATAAAGCAATCGGTATGAATGGCTTCTTCGTAGGCTTGACGTAAGAGATACTGCCGGCATTCCGGATTAGTGAGATGCTTGTAGATTGATAACACGATGTTGTTGGCAGTAAGACTTTCGGCGGTTGAGAAAAAGCCCATGTTCCACATAATAAGTCGCCGCTCGTCATCACTGAGACCCCCGGGGCGTTTCCATAATTCAATATCGTTCTGCATTCCGACTTCTTCGGGCGTCCAGTTGTTGGCCACTCCACTCTTATAATGTTTCCGAGCCCAAGTATATTTGATCGGCAATATCTTATTCGGATCAGTGCCGGAGGCATTGATCAATTTCTTTTCAGCTGAAACTTTAATTGCCATAATTTATCCTTTTTATCTTAGTATTTCGTGTCAATTAATTGGACATTATGCGAGACGGAAGTGAGGAGCGGAGTGAGCCGTACATGAACGTACGGTGAACGAGTCCCGGAAGTTCCAACGATGCAGAATGCCAATTTATT
>JBGPML010000026.1:0-10013 GCA_041486955.1 Patescibacteria group bacterium | reverse complement strand
CTGCGTACTTCATCAGGGAGTTCCGCCGTGGTTACTGAGCTGGGACTTTTGAGAATAGCGTTACCGAGATAGGTCTCCCCTTTGGCTTTAGACGAACTATCTACCGGGGCCATGATGACAAGGGCTGAACCTGGTAAGTTCGCCATATCGCCATACCGTGCCAGGCTCAGTTGTTTAACAGAGTTATTTTGAGCTTGGTTAATTAAAGCATCCCGCTCTTCAGGATTGTATTGTAACCTGTCGGCAATCAATTCTGCTCCGACTTGGCGAAATGCTTCGGGTTTATTCTGCTTCAGTCCAGCCAGCGAGCCAGGTGGCAAACGATAAGCTTCTTCAAGGGCCGAATATTGACTGTAATAAGGAGATTTAATAACCGCATCGACATGTCCGTTTAAGATTTCGTTTGGATCAACCCCGACTTGATAAGCCACAATAAATCGTCCGAGTCTTTCGAGCGATTGGTTCCAGTCGTCTCCTTTGAGAGAAGTGGGGGGGACTAAGAGTTCCTTTTCAATAAATGAACGGGGGATTGAACGAATTAAATCATCTTCTGAATCACCAATTAAAGCAGAGGGCGGAAATCCTAAACTTTTATCAACCGCAGTTTGCCCGATTGTTTCGAGGGTGTCGTTATGACTGACATAATCGAGATCGCCTGGATTTAATCCGGCTTCTTTCGCTAATACGCGCCGCTGCATCTGTTGGAGGAGGTCGTCTAGTCCATGAATTGAACCGTTATAACTATCCCCAGGTAGGGCGCCTAAAATATCACGGAAGGCATTGGCACGAGCAATGGCATCGAAAGCCCCTAAAACAGACATATTCGGATTGTTGGGAGCGCCCCCTTGCCAAGCGACTTTAACTGGAAATGGTTCGAGTTTTTTACTACTAAAGAAACTTTTTTTGGTACAACGAGTTGTGTTGATCTCAATCACATCAGCGGCTTTGCCGTATTGATGTTGTGAAATATTGTCCGTCGATTCCGTTTCAGTTGAACGTGGGTCATTGCGGTAGCGCAGTAAGTCGCCAACTCGCAAATAGGTTAATCCGCCCCCGCCTTGCTCCTTAGGTGTCACAAGGGTGACGAGTAAATCCATTAAGCGTTGATCGTATTGAATCTGCTGCTTTTCTTTGTCAGTCAGGCTGCCATTGGCAATCTTGATCAACCGCTGCTTATCTGAAGGCTTTAATTTTAACCGTCCGAGCGATCCGGTCACATATTGACCCGACGCATCTTTATAGCCGAAAGCATCAGTCAAGTTGCCAAGTTCAGCATCTAAATCATTGATATTCTGCAGCGCTGTTCCTGGGTCAGATGACCCACTATTGGAAGTAACGTTTTGATTGAGTGCTGGATCAAGCCCTTCGTCCTGCACCCCCCAATATAAGTCAGGGTTATTCGGATCGTCCATATTCGTTGATGTCTGCGCATGGCCGATCTCGGGCCCAAAAGGAGAGATAACAAAGAGTACGATAAGAAGAATGATCAGTTGCGGTTTCATTGTGATACTCCCACGTGAATGTGGGTGGTGTGATCTTGTGCATACATTTCCTGATCATAAACAATCTGTCCGTTGGCAGACTTCTTATAATCATAATAACCGGCTGGGTGGCCGTTAACAGATTCATTAAAGATTAATTCCGCAATTTGTAGTTGGTCTCTATTGTCATGAAGATAGGGTAATAGTTTTTGAATGATAGGGTCTTGCGGATCGGCTTGAATATCTACGGCCTGGCCGCGAGCATGATAGGTTTGGCCACCATGTCCGGATTTGGCGCAGCTGATAGTGATTGATCCACCATTAGCGGCAGCAACTTTGCCCATTTGAGCGACGGCATTTAAAAGGGTCGGACTCAGCGGCCCAGATTTGAGGTCACTATCTGTTCCCTTACAATAATTATTGGTCTTTACGGCTCCAGTCGTCATTAAAGCAATCACCTGATTTCTCGGGTCTGTGCTGTTTGGTATCAGAACTGTATACAAATCGCGCTGGAGTTGGCGATACTGCGTAATAAAGTCGGCAGGAATAGAACTGTCAGCGCCGTTGGCTGAAGTTCGAATTTTACCTTCTAAAGCCGCCATTTGATCCAAAATCGTAGTGGCTTTTGCGACATCTGAATCAGACAAATGAGTCGGATTATTCTTGATGATTAGCTTAAGTTTTTCCCGAATAGCCTGCATTTTCGATAAGCTACTAACTGCAGTTAAGCCTTTATCGCCCGAACCAATCGCCGCGAGATATGGATCAGCTAAAACTTTAATCGGTTTGCCGCCGTTAGGATCTGCACCGGGTCGACTGGTAAGGAGCGAACCCAGGTGAACAATATCGAGAAAAAAGACAAAAAACGGCAACGTTATAATAAGACCAATCGCGGCAAAGGCATAGAGGATTTTGGGATGACTTTTAATAAACTTGAAGGCATCGACGGTGGCGTTAATCGCTGTAGCGGCCCAACCCAACGGTCCCGAAACTAACCCGGCTGCGGCTTTACCGCCTAATTTAGCAACGGCAGCTCCGGCCTGTTTAGCGACAGCTTGGCCAGCTTTTTTACCGGCCGATTGAGTTAAGGTTTGGGCGGCACCCGGGCTTTGGGGGGCTGCAGTTGTTTTCGCCGGGCTCGCTTGTTTCACTCGCTCCGCCAGGGAAGGCTGAAATGACTGCAGCGGACGTGACGTTGGTTCAGTTGTCTCGCCCTCCTGACCGATGGGAGCGCCAAAGCCAGATTCACCTTCTGCTTGACCAGTCGCGTCATCACCCAAAAACTGATCTTCCGGAAGATCTTCGTTTTGAAAACATTTCTCGTTTAAATTAGGAACTGTATAAAAACGCACGCCGGCCCCTCCTCGCCGTTAGTGTAGTCTAGATATTATTGTAGCACGCCCAACCCTTCGCGCGGTAATATGAAATGTATTTAAAAAAGATTCGAAGTAAGAGTGAGATAGATGAGGTTGATGATTTTTCAAGGAAGAGCTGAGAATCGAAATAAGACGTACTCGTCGTACGTTGCATGAGGCTCGGAAGCTCTGACGATGAAAAAGCGCAACCTCGTCTATCTATTGTTCTTTAGTGCCGACTAAGAACTGTGCCTGCCACGGCTTATAAACAGAGCGAAAAGTCTGTTTATTGATCTCTTTGCCGTCGCGAGTGACAGTATAAATTGCCACTGCGGTTGCGCCTTGATGGGCTCTTTCGATCTGTTTTGTTGTCCCTTTCGGTAATGTGTCCGTGTCGCTATAGAGGGGTGCCGGGGGATCTGTCACATTGGTAACAACCGGGTCACTGATTGCAGAGGTCCGTCCATCTTTTGTGCCATAGAGATCAAATGTAATTTTCGTTCCCTCGACTTTGCTCTGAATTAATATATATCCAGGGGTATCGTTCAAAAAGCGAAAATCAGGGCCTGGCAGGTAAATCGTGGCATCTAAACCAACTGGTGGCTCGTAATACGAAACGCGATACGAGTGATTTGTTCGTTGCGTCACTTTAAGCCCAGCGTTCAAGACTGAGCGAAAGAGCGTTGTTGACACCTGGCACAATCCACCGCCAAATTCAGGTGTAGTGCGGTTTTCTTTAATGACTAATTCTGGCAAATAACCAGTCGATCCATCGACCGCGCCCAATGTTTTAACCGTGGAAAAATCTTGTCCTTTTGGCACAAGTTTACCGGTCAAAAAGCCTGCGCCTGTCGTTATATTATGAACTCGGTTTGAGGGAGAGCCGGTAAAAGAGGTTTCGCCATGACCTATCAGCTCTTTAATGCCAAGTGATTCAATGTTGTCAGCCCGAACTTCGGCCGCAATTTTATCGACTGGCAGACTAATCGTCAGCCCTTTTTGATCATCGCTTGTGGTCAGGGCGGTAATAACTTGAGGAATTGCGTCATCTACCTTCAGCTTTTGTCCATCACTATGATTTGTCACCACGGTTACTTTGCCGTCAGTTACTCGAAGTTGCGCATTGGTTGGGTCGTGATTAACATTGGTGGCCATATTATTGACAAAGTTTTTAACTTTTTCAGTATCAAGGTTAGCAACTAATACCTCAGTATCATTCGCCTTTACGTGGTAGATCAGCCAAGTGGTTTTATCGGGCAGTGGAGAAACCGAAGGCGTTGGGGTGGGGGTAACTTCCTCCGATGGTTTCAGCTCGAATACAACCCACGAAAAGACCTTTTTCTGATCGGCTGTAGCTGTAACATCTCCGGCCTTTAATGTCAGCGGCGCGTGAGCTAATATAGTTCGTACTTGCTCAACCGCGACACCTGTTTGATCTTCTGTCACTTTTGGTTTTATAGTACTCGATAGAATCTCGATTTTTAGATCTATAATGGCCAAATTCGAATCGATTGCATGCTTTAAAGCCTCTTTCGTTATCCCCTTTCCCTCTTTGGCAGGCGAAACCGAGAGCGTGCCATCCTCATTCAAAATAATCTGCGCATCAGTCGCTTTGGTGCCCACCTCTGAAGTGACTTTTTCTATTTTATCCGTCAAAGTTTGATCATTAACGCTATATGCCGCTGTGCGATTGTTTGTTGCCGTGAAAGATAAAAATAGTTCTCGTAATCGATTGCCTAACTGTCGATTCCGGCCTATCGCATAGACGTCCTGTACTGTTTTATCGACATCGTATTGTAAATCAATGTCGTCACGGTTAATGCTGGCGACAGAATCATCGGTCATAATGACTTCTAATTTGTCTGGCAATTGAGATATTTTCTGTTTAAGTAGTTGTGCCGCTTCAGTTTGAGATTTTCCACCTAGATTAACGTCTCCAACGAACGTATTAGGATAAATCTTATCTTTGTATTGCACGGCAAAGGTGGCCAAACAAACCCCACCAACTACCAACAGTCCGAGCACACCTAACACAACGAATAAGATTATTCGTTGTTGTCGACGAGGAATCGATTTCCAGAGATTAAGCTTCGCCTTGGCCATGAGAATGGAGAATTTCTTCGAGGAGGTACTTGGCAATATCTTGCCGGCGTTTTTCTGCGTCTTCAGCCCGATACAGCTCGAAATGCAGGACCGATCCTTCTTTTATCTTACCCGGTAATTTCCGTTTTGGTAAGATGAGTTCTTGTCCGTCCTCAAATTTTAGCACGGCGCGACCCCGTTCAAATCGGTCAATCACGACAGTAAGTGTGTACATGGACACAGGCTTTATATTAAGAGAGGAATGATGAGAATAGATACAATGTTCAATATCTTAATCATCGGGTTGATGGCTGGTCCTGCCGTATCTTTATATGGATCGCCGACTGTGTCACCGGTCACGGCCGCTTTGTGGGCTTCCGAACCTTTGCCGCCTAAATGACCCATCTCAATATATTTCTTGGCATTATCCCATGCCGCACCGCCACTTGTCATAGAGATTGCAACAAAAATGCCTGTCACAATGCTGCCAATCAACAAGCCTCCCAAGGCTTCTGGTCCGAGAATGAACCCGACCAGAATTGGAGTAACTACGGGGATGAGAGCGGGAACGACCATTTGTTTGAGAGCCGAGCGGGTTACGATATCTACCGCGCGTGAATAATCGGGCTTCACTTTCCCTTCCATAATTCCTTTGCGTTCTTTAAATTGTCGTCGTACTTCTTCTACAACGCTTCCGGCGGCAACGCCCACCGCTTCCATACTGAGTGAAGCAAAAATATACGGCAGCAAACCACCAATAAACAGTCCAATAATAACTTTCGGATCAGCGAGTGACGTATGAAGGGCGTGACCATGATTACTGAATTCTTGTAAGTAAGAAGCAAATAGAACGATTGTGGCTAGCCCGGCAGAAGCAATCGCATAGCCTTTGGTCACTGCCTTGGTGGTGTTTCCCACGGCATCAAGCGCGTCTGTAACGTCACGAACGCTCTCGGGCAATTTAGCCATTTCCGCAATTCCACCAGCGTTATCAGTAATCGGACCATAAGCATCAATTGCCACGATGATTCCGGTCATCGACAACATCGAAAAGGCGGCTATCGCAACGCCATATAAGCCGCTTAAGCTATAGGCTCCCCAAATCGACGCGGCAATTGCCAACACGGGCAATGCCGTGGCCCGCATCGATAGCGCCAACCCGGCGATAATATTCGTCCCGTGACCGGTTGTTGACGCCTGGGCTAGTTTTTTAACTGGTTTAAACTGAATCGAGGTGTAGTATTCGGTAATGGCAAATATCACAGCCGTCATGACCACCCCAATGATCCCGCTCCAAAACAGGCCCGATGCCTGGCTGCGGGTAAAGAGCGACATGGTCCAGTGATGGGTGAAAATTTTACTGGTCGCAAAATAGAACCCAACCATGGCAATAATCGCGCTGACTGCTAACCCACGATAGAGGGCTGGCATAATGCGCGTATCGTTTGTTTTGACAAACCAGGTACCTATAATCGAAGCGATGAGGGAAATCGCCCCCAGGATGAGTGGGTACGTCACATACGTCTCGTCAGCAAACAACAATTGAGCCAGCAGCATAGCAGCTACGGAAGTGACAGCGTAGGTTTCGAAAAGGTCAGCTGCCATACCAGCGCAATCTCCCACATTATCCCCAACATTGTCAGCGATGACGGCTGGATTTCGAGGATCGTCTTCAGGAATATTAGCTTCAACTTTGCCAACTAAATCAGCGCCGACATCGGCCGCTTTGGTAAATATGCCGCCACCAAGTCGAGCAAAAATTGAAATGAGCGAACCGCCAAAACCAAGGGCGACTAAAGCCGATAAATCGTGAGTGGCCTGATAAAAACCAGCGACTCCGATTAGTCCTAAACTGGCAACGAGTAGACCGGTCACTGCTCCGCCCCGAAAAGCAACTTGCAGGGCTGGGCCAATCCCTCTTTTTGCCGCTGCAGCTGTCCGACTATTGGATTGCACGGAAATCATCATTCCTATATAACCCGCTAAGGCAGATAAAATTGCACCGGTTAAAAATCCAAAAGCTGAGGTCCAGTTAAAACTTAATCCAAGACCAATGAACAAAACTATCGCGATATAGGCGATCGTTGTATCTTGGCGCTTTAAGTAGGCTTTAGCTCCAACTGCGATCGCTTCAGAAATTTCTATCATTTTAGCGTTGCCGCGTTCTTGCTTTCGAACCCAATAGGCGAGAAAGAAACCATATAAAACACCGACTATACCTGCTCCAATCGCTATCCACTCGGGAGTGATACGCATCTTCATTCCTTTCTAGTCTTATAAAAACGTTAGCCGTAGCGTATCACACCGAATTTTAACCTGTCAATCAGGGTCGGGATTTTAAGACGTATCGATTAGTGACAAATAGTGATGAAGAAGAGATATTTCTTACATGTTTTATTATTAGATGTAACGATTTTTGGTGTTGGAGTAGGAGTTGGTTTCGCGGTGGGCTTGATTGTCGCAACAGTTGTAGACGTGGTTTTCGGTGTTGGGGTAGCGGTGGCTTTTGTAGTGGGCGAAGTGGTTGGTTTTACGCTGGGCGTTGGCGTTGGCACACTGGCTAACGTTACCTTTTTGCCGCTATTAGTTAGTGCCGTGTTACCCGCATCGTTGCCAGAACTATCAATCCCATAGGCGTAGAACGAATGAATTTTCCCATCCAACAGATTTCTAGACAACTGGAATTTAAAATGATGATTACCCTGATAGCCTGTAATTTGAGCGGCATTGTCGATAGTTTGATCGGCAGGTCCACTCCCTAGCTCTGTTCCTTTGCCGACCGGCCCATCCATGTAGTATTTAACAGTAATTGATTTTGTCGGTTCGTCGGGGTCAACTGCCCAACCAGTCAAAACTCCTTTCGTGTCCACTCCGTCAAATTGACCAACCGTTGCCTTGTTCGGCTTGACCGTCGGAGACGGCGTTGGCGTCGGTTTATATTTGAGATCAATATCGACAGTGGCGGAGTTAGCATCAATTTTTACCAAAGTGATTTTGACACCCTTCACCGTGTCGATAAAAGATTGGCCAACCAACAGCGGCGCATCATAGGTAAAGTTGTCGGTTTTGAGTGTTTCATTATAGCCGGGATTGGTGTCGATCAGCCATGTTTTTCCTGGATTGCCGTAGTTTTCCTCGCGGGCCAGTCTGATACTTACGCCATTCGTGATTGGAGTTTTGTCACCGTATGGCGCGTCAAACCCGATGGGACGTCGAAATTCTACATAATAGTAGCCGTCATCGTTATTTTGGATTGGATTCGAGAGATCTAAGGGAATATCTGCTCGTTTCACTTTCAAAGCCTGGGTTACGGTCCCTGCAATTTCGATCGGCTTGATGGTATATGAGCCGTTACTCGTCACAGTGGTTATATCGCTCTTATCCATCCAACCGAGACGTTCCTTCTCTGATGCGTTCATATGATAGGTACCCCAATACGACATAACGTCGAATTGGTCGCCATACTCTTCTTCTTTGCAGTTCGTGCTGATGGAAACTTTTTTACCCGATTTATCGAGGCAAATAAGTGAATTCGCATGGTCTAGCCCAAGGTTGTGACCAATCTCGTGGGCGACGAGTGTTGCGGTAAAATTGGGTTCATCATAACCGATGTACCAGCTTGATTTATCAAAATAACTGCCATAGGCTTGTATTTTACAGCCGCTCTTATATTCGAAAGCGTAAACAATATGATCATAATTGCTCAAATTGGCCCCGGCGGCTTTGGCGGCGTTTTGGGCCGCTTTCGTCCAGTCGCCAGAATAATCGCATTTCGTTCCGTCGTAAGGTAGGGTGTACACACCTAACACATCTCCGCTCAGGGTTAAATTACCATAGGAGTTTTCCTTGTAGTAATTGGCAGTTGATTTAGCGTCTGTAAACACCGCTTTCCGGGCATGATCAATAATATGTTGTGGATTCGACTCTTTGACTCCATCATTAAACTCACTTAAAATAACCGCGACTTTTTTATCTCCGATCGTTCGAGATTTACCAGCTTGGGCATTTTTATCTATTGCCGTCATTGACGTGACGGCCACAACATTTTCGGTAATAGTGCCTCGGATTTGAACCCGAGAGCCTGGTACGACCATCAGCTCTTTGGGGTTGAAGACGAGCCGATATCGCTTATCGCCATCCATATCCAAATAATAAGCCGTTGCCGAAGTGTCGGTGGCAGGATCGTCGCCTTCGATCATTTGCAATGTTCCTTCGAGAGTTGAAGCATTCGATATAAGTTCATCGGCGTGCGGCACCAATCGTGTCAGCCAAGCAATGCCAGCTCCCAGAATAATGACAACTAAAGCCAGTCCTAACGATAATTTTCTCATAGTCATATTATTCATTCTCCATTGGGTTGTGGCACATGATGGTTATTTGCAAACTCGAAAGATCAGGAATATTCGTCGACACGAAATAATTGGCCGTGGGGTGGGAGTTATGACCGGGGTGGGCGTCAACTTAACTGGCGCAGGTAATCTATTCGTTGCAATTGGCTGAGCAGTAATAGGCGGTTTCGGGGTTGCAGTTGTTACAGGAGTAACCGAAATACGTCGGCAGAGCGCAATAAAGAAACGACAGAACGGTTGTGGAGTAGGGGTAGGTCCTCCAGCTGGCTGAGGTTTTGAGGTCTCGGGTGTTGGTGACGAAGTCGGTTTTTCGCCCGCAGTGGAGGCCGTCTCGGTTGGTGTAGGTCCGCTAGCTGGCGGAAGATTCGATAACGTAAATGTATTAGAGATGATCGTTAATTGACTGACGCTATTGGCTTCACCTAAAACGTCCACACCATAGGCATATATCGTATGTGGTTTCCCGTCCAAGGAGATAGCTGGAATATCAAAGGTATAACGGTGGTTACCGGCGTATCCCGTCACATTCGTAACGTCTTCACTCGGTTGGTTTGCCACAACGCTACCTATCAATCGTTCAGGATTTTTCGGCCCATCAAGGTAAAACATAACGCGAATATTCTTTTCCGGTGCATCAGGATCGAGAGCCCAACCAAGAACTGTCCCATCTCGATCAATTCCCTCGAGATAGCCAATTGGCGGCTTGGTGATTAGGGATGGCGGTGGTGTACTGACAGTTTGTTCTG
>JBGPML010000025.1:0-10305 GCA_041486955.1 Patescibacteria group bacterium | reverse complement strand
CCCCGCTACCGAAGAAATACCAGATATGGTAAAGCCATATGGAATCGAGGTCTACAGCCATGGCGGAGTCAAGATTTATCGGGTGAATCATGCGAAGAATTAAGCCGTTTCTCAGCTTTTTCATTCTTATCTCGTTATTAATATTGTATGGCCGAGCCGATACATGGATTTATAGCTACGTCTTCGTAGTTTATCTCGGGATATTACTTTTTATATTCTCTCTTGTAATATCGCCTAAGATTATCTATAGCTATTTTCTGATTGGTGGATTAGTGCTTATGCTGGTATTTAGTCAAGATATACCTACACCATTTAGTTGGTTAGTCGATCATCATGTATACTTCGGACTAAGTATTTGGCTAACCGCTCTTTACGTTTTCGGTGTGGTTGTTGGATCGATTTGGCTTGTTCGGTTAGCAACTGGTGCGGATCATCATAAAAACAAGGTGGAGGAATGAGCGAATCCTACATTGTTACAGGTGGCTCTGGATTTATAGGATCGAATATAGTTATAGAACTCGTTAGGCGCAAAAAAAAAGTTAAGGTGATTGATAATCTTTCTACCGGCAATCGCCAAAATCTGGACTCAGTTGCCGATAAGATTAAATTTGTCGAAGGTAGCATTACTGATCTAGATTTATTACAAAAAGAGTTTCAAGGCGCAACTTACATTTTGCACCAAGCAGCGTTGCCTTCTGTCCCCCGCTCAGTCGCCGATCCATTAGCCTCAAACGAGACCAATATTACCGGCTCATTGAATGTATTAATCGCCGCAAGAGATAATGGAATTAAAAGAGTTGTATATGCGGGATCGAGCTCCAGCTACGGCAATGCCGAGGTTGAATATAAATCCGAGGACTTACCTTCCGATCCGCTATCGCCATATGCATTAACCAAATATACCGCTGAAATCTATTGCCAACTTTTTTATTCGTTGTATAAATTAGAAACGGTCACGTTGCGCTATTTTAATGTTTTTGGTCGACATCAGAATCCTGACAGCCAATATGCTGCAGTTATTCCCAAATTCATTACTTCTATGCTAAAAGGAGAAAGCCCGGTCATTATGGGGGACGGGGAGCAAAGCCGCGATTTTACTTATGTGGGTAATAATGTCGAGGCAAATATTTTAGCTGCAACGAGCGATAAGGGCGCAGGAGATGTTATCAATATTGCGTGCGGCGAAAGCACGACGTTGAATGAGCTTGTCGCAATGATTAATACCGAATTGGGAACTCACATTTCACCGGTTTATCAAGGGCAACGCCCCGGGGACGTGAAACATTCGAAAGCGGATATAACCAAAGCCCAAAATATCTTGGGGTATAAACCACTCATGACCTTTGAAGAAGGACTAAAGGAGACCGTTGCATGGTACAAAAAACAAAAATAGAAGATAAGCCAGTCGTATGTGTTGTCGGTTTGGGCTATGTCGGATTGCCCTTAGCCCTAGCTTTTGGCAGGACGGACTACAAAACCTTCGGATTCGATATCAATTCAGAACGTATTGCCTATTTACGGCAACACAACGACAGTACTGGAGAACTTACGCCAGAAGAGCTGGCATCGAGCAATGTCATTTATACTCACGACCCACGTGATATTAAGAAGGCAAATTTTATTATTGTGGCAGTACCGACTCCTATTACTCAAGCCAATCAACCAGAACTCCGCTTTCTTGACACAGCCAGTGAGACTGTCGGATCAAATTTACAAGCCGGGGCGATCGTAGTATATGAATCGACTGTTTACCCAGGTCTGACCGAAGATTTTTGTGCCCCGATATTAGAACATGCTTCCGGCCTGAAACGAGGCACGGATTTTAAGATTGGCTATTCTCCCGAACGGATAAATCCTGGGGACAAAGAACATACCTTAGAACGGATCGTAAAAGTGGTTTCAGGAGAAGACAGTGAATCGCTCGAAAGAATTGCATCCGTATATGAAACGGTATGTGGAGCGGGAGTCTACCGGGCAGCTAATATTAAGACAGCAGAAGCTGCCAAAGTAATAGAAAACACGCAACGAGATCTCAATATAGCACTAGTCAATGAATTATCACTTATATTTCATCGAATGGGAATTGATACTCAGGAGGTGTTAGAGGCAGCTGGCACAAAATGGAATTTTCTTAAATTCAAACCGGGACTCGTAGGTGGTCATTGCATCGGCGTAGACCCATACTATCTTGTTCATAAGGCAGAAGAACTCGGTTATCATCCACAAGTTATCGCCGCGGGCAGACGGGTAAACGATTTTATGCCTGAATTTGTCGCGCAAGAGACAATTCGTGGTCTTATTGCCGCGGGAAAAAATATTCAAAAAGCTAAAGTCCTCATCATGGGATTAACATTCAAGGAAAATGTGAAGGATGTACGTAATTCTAAAATCTCCGCTACAATCGCCAAATTGCAGGAGTTGGGTGTAAACGTTGTCGCGTATGACCCGCTTTTGACGGAAGAAGAAATTATCGAAACTTTTGATATTCCTCCTATCAATATGCTTGAAGGCCAATTCGATGCTGTCATAGTGGCCACACCTCACTCGGAGTTTAATGGGCTTGAAGAGACGATTGCAAAACTCATCAAATCATCTGGAGTAATTATGGATATTAAAAAATTCTATCCCATGCTTAGGAAAAAGAAGCATATTATATATATGTCGCTTTAGGTAATCACAGCACAAATGGTTAAAAAACAGGAGGTGAATAATTTATTAATCGGTGGAACTGGATTTATTGGGTCTGTTCTGGGTCAATCCCTCATTGCTCATGGAGAAAAAGTTGTTTCGGTCTCTAATGTTTCCAAAGGTCATTCTGAAGGCGTTACGCCGATGGTAATAGACCTTTATCAGGCATCCTGTCCACAAGAAGTCTTTGATCATGCCGATAATACCTTCATTTTGATCGGTCAGATTCATAAGGGGTTTGACGCTGATCAGGAACATCAGGTCTTAGCTGACTTAGCTCGCGGTTTAAAGGCCAGTCAATCGCGAGTTTTTTGCTTTTCCACCGCCCTGGTTTATGGTGAAACTCCACGTCCAGCCACTGAATCAACACCATGTGAGCCAATTGAAGAATACAGCAAGTTTAAACTTAAGGCTGAGTCACTTTTACAGGAACACATCTCTTCTGATCGGTTAACAATTTTTAGACTGGCAAATATTTATGGGTCGACCAAGAATCGAGGCATTATAGGGGTATTAATGAATAAATTAATGCATCCAAAGCCAGAAATAACGCTTAATGGCGATGGACAACAACGCCGAGATTATGTTTTCATAGACGACCTCATACAGGCGATTCTCGCGGTCGCTCACAAGCGACATCATGGTATTGTTAATATTTCGACTGGAACGAGTCACAGTCTTATAGAGGTTGTCGACCTCGCTTCTGAAATATCCCACCAAACAATTGACTGCCAAGTAACACAAATCCCTATCAACGAACCTCAAAATAGTCTCGTCGATAATACTCGGCTAAAAACAGTTTGCAAATATAGTGAATTTACTCCTCTAAGACAAGGTCTAGCTAAAACATTAAAGCGGTACCAGGAAGATTCCGCATGATAACCCGAATTGAAAAAAATATTCTGGTTGTAGGAGCTGGATCAGCAGGACGACTTCTTGCTCAGGATATTCGAAAGAATTACCCGAATTATCGTATTTCAGGTTTTATTGATGATAGACCAAATAAAACAATGGGGGGAGTTTTAGGTGGTATTGATGATTTTTCAGAGATAGTCTCGAAATTCTTAATCGACGAAATTGTGCTGGCGATTCCATCAGCCGATGGTAAATTAGTACGGCGCATTTTACTGGCAAATATTGATAATCGAATACCAGTTAAAATCGTACCGCGCAGTCAGCGGATTATTGGCCGAAGCATTGTTCGATATGAGGAAATCAAAGATATTCAACCGGAAGATTTCCTTGGACGACCATTTGTCTTAAAGGATGTCGAGCGACTAAAAGATTTTTATACTGGTAAGACGATATTTGTAACTGGTGGAGCTGGATCTATCGGTTCAGAAATAGTTCGTCAGCTTATTGATTTAGAGGCTGAAAAAGTCGTTGTTTATGACAATTCAGAGTATTTAATCTTTATGCTCGAGCAGCAACTAAAAGAAAGCGGCATGCGTGAGCGCTGTGATCTGATTATTGGTAATGTGTTGAATCAAGACAAACTCAACCGCCTTTTCGGAATATATCACCCTGATCTTGTCTTTCATGCCGCAGCTTATAAACACGTTCATCTTATGCAAGATAATATCGATGAATCTATTAATAATAATGTTATCGGCACAAAACGAGTCGTCGATGCGGCAATACGAAATAATATTAAGATTGTCACCTTTATTTCGACTGACAAGGTAGTAAATCCTACGAGCGTCATGGGAGCGACCAAAAAACTATGTGAATATTATATTGGATCATTACAGCCAAGAACAACCCAATTCAATATCGTTCGATTTGGCAATGTCATCAACTCAAATGGATCAGTCTTGCCTCTATTCGAACGCCAAATTGATCATCATCGTTATGTTACTGTAACCCATAAAGATATGCGGCGATTTTTCATGTCGATACGTGAAGCCGCACAGTTGGTGATTGAGAGTACCGCCTCTGGAACGTATAATCAAATTCATGTGCTAAACATGGGGGAACTCATTAACCTCTATGAGGTCACCCTCGCCCTCATTCGATCAAAGAATCTTTTGCCAAATGAAGATGTAGAAATACGAATGACTGGTCTTCGTCAGGGTGAAAAACTCATTGAAGAACTTTATACCGACGAAGAGAAAAAAAACCTGCGTAAAACAAAAGGCAGTAGAATTCTTTCTCTCAAGAGTAACGAAGCATGTCCATTTGATATTTCTCAAGCAATTGCTGATTTGGAGATGACGATGAGTGATAATGAAAACCATAAAATTCTACCTCAAAAACTTCAGTCCTTTTTTCCATCACTCAAAATCAACCTCCATTAGTAACTGAAAAAGCAAAATGCTAAACATGACGAGTCATTACGTTGAAGCTTGATAAGATTAGCCGAAAAATCGGTATAGACCTTAGCTATTTCCTACCACGCGGAATGTGGATATCGAGTCGATATTTCGCTATGACCTTGATTGCTCTTTTGATTTCGGTGGCTTTCGCTCGTCTGACATCTAAAGAGACTTATGGTCAATATCAATATGTCATATCTATGGCTTCACTCCTCTCCGTGTTCTCATTGCCTGGATTGAATACGGCCGCCTTGCGTGCATTTGTGGAGGGTGACGAAGAGGCTGTTGCCCAATCAGTGGTTTACTCTTTTTTTGCGAGCTTCGCTGGCTCAATTATTTTGCTCGGCATTGCTGTGTATAGGTATGCTCACGCAGAACACACATTAGGTATTGCCTTAGTGATATCGGCATTATTGCTGCCATTCTTTTACGCTCCGAATGGTTGGTACATCTATTATGAAGGTAAACTTAACTATCACTCACCAACCATACGTCTCATTGCCGCTAATCTGATAATGCTGGTTGGGATTCTGATTGGCTTGAAAGCTGGAGCAAACCTGGTTGGTTTGACCCTCATATATTTCGGTCTTAATGCTCTTATAACGGTATTGTTTTTTTTGGAAGGAAGACGAAAAGCTCAGTCTCGAGTCGGCCCGAGCAAATTAAGCTTCCGTTACGCTGCGCTTTGCACAGTTCAAAAATTCACCAGCTCTATTGGAGAGAATGTGCAAACGATTGCTGTCTCTTCGATATTTGGGTTTGCGAATCTGGCCATTTATCAGGTAGCCCAATCATTTGTCAACGCATTTTCCGGATTGACAGGTGCGTTATCTTCAACCTACTTTCCGCTCCTTTTACGGTATCGCAAACTCAACCATGGCGCTATTCTCTTCCAACATCTCATTCTTGGCCTTGCCTTCGCCGCGATTTATATCGTGGCAATACAATTCCTATTCGCCCCACTCTATGGGGTAAAATATCAGAGCGCCATCGAGTTAGCCCATCGCTTGAGCTTTATTGTCCTCATACTACCTCTTCGTATTTATCTGACTAATTTTTTTACGGCCCGAGACAGGAATCAAATTGTTATTGCAACTAATGTTGCTGCTTGCGTTATCGCTTTACTCATATTCATTGTCGAGAAAAACCAAGGCTTTACCTTTGCCGCAGTTACTTATTTATATGCGCTCAATGTACTGATGATCGTTCCATTATTCATTGCCTATCTCTATTTGATCATAAAAAGGACCGACTCAGATTGAGCAATCACTCTCTTGAACTATAATCAAGATCTATTTTTTGATGTTTTCAGGTAATCTATAAAGCCGAAAGTCACTATCCTGAGTGATAACGGGGAATGAATAGGAAACATTGGCGTAACTTAAGAATAATTTGAAATTATATTTTCTCGAAAGAGCCAATATTTCATCTTGAGTGAGCTTGGAATAACTATCACGCCACTCTATGTAAACGGGCGAGGCATGGCCCGAATGTGACTGTTCAAGATAGACCTTCTCAAGCTCGCCTCTTGAGACATCATTCAGCCGGTCATACCATTCAGGCAATCCCTCTCGAGTAAATCCGAAGGACTTAAAACTGACGACACTGGGAAAGTAGTGGCCACGGGTCTGTAAGTTTGGAGGAGCAAGAAAAGGTTCGGGATTGCTGTCGAGGTAATGCAATGTGGCAGAATTCGGTAATCGCATTTGCTGGTTTTCCGGCACTCGTGCTCGAAATACCACGCTATCATCTAACAATCTCCACCATGATTGTTGGAGGTTTTGCGCTTTTGGCTTGAGGAAACTATCTCCCAATCTTGTGCTAAAACCAAATAAAAATAGCATTACGGCAATGAGTACCAACCCTGAGGTATATCGCTTTTCATCAACGTGTATCCTGCCTAATATTTTCGATATGATCTCACGCGAGATCATGAGAAGACACAAACTGATAAGTAGATAGGCCGCGAAGTAGGCCAAATAAATCACCCGAATCGAGTAAAATTCGAATCCTGGCAGCCATGGTTTGGTGAAAGCAAAAAAATAAAAGATAAAAAAATAACCCACCGATCCTAACCCTATGAGAGCCAGAGTGTCTAACGCGCGCCGACCAATCAAATCGAAGCGCTTACGCAAAATTAACCAGCCAAAAACAATGGAGACTGCATGAGCAATTAAGCGTATCCACCAATACTTAGTGATCAGCGGCAGCGCCATATAAGGAGCGCGGAGATATATCCATGCCCAGATAAATTTTTCGGTGGGAAACGTTGGCACTCCGCCTCCTCCCTGAGATGCGACATAGAAGGCAAACCATCCCCCGGCAAGAAGATAGACAAGTAGGGCGATCCCACCTTTTCGTCCTATTTCTAGCCAAGTTTGTCTGTCTTTAGGCCGATCAAAGAGTAATGATTTTACCATCCAGATCCCGAAATAGAGGGTAAACACAATAAAAGAATTCGACACATGAATCAAAGTAGCTAAGCCGAGTAAAAGAGAGGGAATAATAATCGATCCTTGGATTAAAAAGAATAGTGCGAGAAAGGAAATTGCAATGCCGATTGATCTTGGCGCTAATCCCGAATCGACTTGAATAAATGGTCCGTAGAGCCAAATTGGCTGATTGTTTCCGGTACTAATAAAAGAGTGGAGTAACGCTAAAATCGGTACTACAAGGAGGCTTTTAGAAAAAACTTGAGCAATCCGGACAAGGGAATAATAGAGTATCGCTAGACTCGCTAAATAGAGTATCGCCCGCCACAATTCTTCGGGAATATGAAAAAACTGCCACGCATTGACCAGTTTGGCATAAAAAATGTACACATTACTTTTGACTGCCATATCAGTATACCAATCGCCAGGCATATAATTTGGGTTGGCCAGACGATAGACCGCAGGATCATGGATGAGGCGATCCGGCCCGGAAGATAAAGGATGAATGCTCATATCGAGCACCATTAAACCAATAACAAGAAAAAAATCTCGCCAGGGAAATTTTCTAAAAAACTTGAGCACGGCACCTACCATGAATTACGACCATTCCTGATTATTGAAACTCTTCTTTTTTATGGTACCATACCTCAGTGAAGTTCTTCCTTGCAATCTTGCAAGACTTGTCCCGGAGAATCGGATGGAACAGAAACCGTTGGTCATTGCCATCGCAGGACTTCCGACAACAGGAAAGTCTACGCTCGGTCGAGCACTCGCCGAGAGAACTGGGTTCCATTTCATAGATATTGACGTAGGACCAGCAAGTTGCGCATATCCTCAGGAAGCCGACTTTTATCGATCGCCTGAAGCACGCGCTCGTAAGGAAGCAATAATGCGAGTCTCATATCAGGTCCTCTACGCCGCTATCGAAGTTAATCTCAAAGAAGGCTTCTCGATAATCGCTGCCGCCACTTTCTCACGACACACAAGTCAAGACGCCTTACTTGAGGCGGCGGATCGTGGTAGAGGTACGCTCAAAGTTGTTTGGTGTCAATACGATGATACCAGGGAGGAAGTCGAACGTCGCGTAACTGATCGCGTAACATCCGGTGCAGTTGGCGGATGTCGCTCAGTATCCCATTACCTCGACGATAAAGCCCGTTATTCAGGGATCAAACTCCCTCACCTCCTCGTTAAAATGGAAGGTGAGGAGGTAGGGATTGCCAAGGTTGTCCAACAAGTACTCCAGTACATCGTGGAGTAATACGCCAAAACCAATAAATCTCGCTAGCCTCGCTCAGCACACATGCTTAGTGAGGTTCTTTTTTATCTATATAATTTAATGATTTTTGTAGATTTGGATGTAATTCAAGGAAAGAGTGAGTACCAGAGTGAAGCGTACACAGCGTACGCCGAACGAGGAACGGAATTCATGACGCAGAAGTACGCCAAATATCAAAAATCTTGCTTTGGGATGAAGCGATATTTGAATAATGTTTCGATAGCAATAAAAAAATCCTTTGGGCGAATTTTTTTGCCTTCTTCTAAACTCCTTGGACGGTAGCTTATGGGGACTTCGATAATTTTCACACCCGAGCGCAATAATTTGGCCGTTAATTCATGATCAGTCTCAAAACCAAAGGTGCGGATCGTAAATTGCTTCAGAGTTTTGGCGGGATAGATTTTGTAGCCGGTTAGGGTATCGGTAATAAAACGGCCGTAAAGAAGAAATGCCCAGATTGACAAACAAACGCCAGCCACCCAAGGTCCAATTGACTGATCTGGATGCTTGCCAGGGAAGAGGCGGGAGGGATTATCACGTTTTTGCCCAAGGGTTCGACTGCCATAGACGGTGATCTTCTTTTTTGTTTTTCTGGTCGGTTTTAATAATGGAATATAATCTTTTGGATCATATTCTAAGTCAGCATCTTGAATCAGAATCCAATCCCCAGTTGATTTGGCAATTCCATACTTTACCGCACTCCCCTTGCCGCCATTCTTTTTTCGATAACAGATAACTTCTTTAAATTTTGACGCGACTTCAGAAGTTTTGTCTTTTGACCCATCATCAACCACAATAATCTCACGCTCAAATCCAATTGATTTAAGATCAACTGCTAAAATAACTTTGAGTAACGCCCCAATCGAAGCCTCTTCGTTATAGGCCGGGATAATAATAGAAACTTTGGGCAACCTACGCTCGCTGCTCACGAGTAAGCGCCTTTCTGGCTTCTAGGAGTAGAGAAGCCGGATTGGAGTAATTCGCAAATCTCATCAGAGTGATTAAACACTTAACTCCATCACCAACCGTAATTTTTTTGCCTTCCTTGACCGTTCGGGCTTTGTAATTAACCGGAACCTCCAAAATTGAATACTTTGCCCGGGCCACTTTGGCAATGAGTTCCATATCAAAGTCGACTCCAGCCCGACGAAATTCCATATCGCGAAATACACGCGCGTTAAATCCTTTAATGCTCGTAAGTGGATCGCCGATATATCGTTGATAAATCAATAAAGTCATAACACTCATGAGCATCCCACCATATTTGCTCATCGTAAACAGTGCCCCTCTATTACCATAGACGCGTTGAAGCGTACCGCTTAAATCACTTCGAAATGCCCGGCTGCCAAATACTACCGGAAACTCTTGATTGATGAGTGGACTGACCACTCGAGAAATATCTTGAGCCATATATTCGCCGTCTGAAGGAAAAAAGACAACAATTTCGCCTCGAGCTTTTTCAATTCCGTATCTGAGCGCCATCCCGCGACCCTTCTTTCCATTGAGTTCATAAAAACGAATCCCAGGTTCATTGTGTAGCATAGAAACTGAATCATCAGTCGATCCGCCATCAATGACAATTATTTCTTTT
>JBGPML010000024.1:0-10607 GCA_041486955.1 Patescibacteria group bacterium | reverse complement strand
AGTATAGCTTACTGCAGAGCTATTGTGCGACGCTATTGTGCAATAGTAAATATCTGCTAGTATCGCAGGCATGACTCAAACACCATTCTCGCTATTGCTTGGTTATGGGCTCGTGGTTACTCTTATATCATCAATTTTTTCGGTGTCTCCCCAGGAGACACTAGCCGCAACTCCGACTAAAGAAATCGACATTTTTCACCCCGGTTATCCGTGGGAAACACAGTCGTTAACGACTCTCGAATCGTCACTTGGTTTCAAATTCGCTGCAACGAAATGGTATTCAGACTGGCCCGATCCGTTTGATCAAAGTACCGCTTCACTAATTGCAGGACAAAATAAAATACCTGAATTGAGTTGGCAACCACAGGTTAATGGTCAAGGCGTTGATTATCAAGCGGTGGTCAACGGCCAATATGATTCGTATCTCAATACTTTCGCCGCGAGTGTCAAACAGTATGAACAACCTTTACGCATCAGCCTCGCCCCTGAAATGAACGGTGACTGGACACCATGGGCGTTAGGCCAAAATAAAAATACTGCCAGTCAACACATTGCTTTTTATCGCCATGTGGTTGATCGATTTCGCGCCGCCAGCGTTACCAATGTGAGCTGGATTTGGGCCCCGAATGTGCATTACCCTGGCGAAATTTACCCCTCTTTTGCTTCCTATTATCCTGGTGACGCTTATGTCGACATTATAGGTTTCGATGGATATAACTGGGGCACAGTTCAATCCGAAACGGCATGGCAAACATTTGACCAAGTCTTTGGTTCTTCGTATAACGACATACTTTCGCTTTCGACTCGGCCAATTCTTATTATGGAAACTGGTTCAACTGAATTAGGGGGCAATAAAGCAGCTTGGATTAGCGATATGTTTCATCAGCTGGCAACGCATCCGCGATATTTAGGTGTTACTTGGTTTAATATGAATAAGGAAACAGATTGGCGCATTGATTCCAGCCCAGCCGCCTTAGCTGCCTTCAAACAAGGAGCTCCAGAATTCTTGAATTCTCAAACTGACCCTATTATTCCGAGTACACCTACGCCGACCCCAACAATTCCCGTTGCCACACCTACGCCTCCCCAAGCGACGAATAGTCCCCTTCCGATCAGTGGGTTTACTCCACCACCGAAAAACCACGGCCATAATTTTCGTCGAAGACAAGGACAAATAGCACAAGTTGGAATTGCTCAAACCCTGACCAACTTGAGTCCCTATAATTGTCGTCATCAATTTAGTCAAGACAATTAAAACCGCTTATCCATCGCAGAAAGTCTCCGTTTCGGCGGTAATATTATCGTCGGAACCGATATTTTCGGGTATAATGCAGGCATGCAACACAATTTGTTGTATTATCCAGAGTCACGACTTCGCGAAAAGACCAATGTGGTTCGCGTTTTTAATGATGACTTAAAACATTTAGCCGAGGATATGCGCCGAATCATGAAAGAAAATAGCGGTATGGGGCTGGCAGCAAATCAGGTTGGTGATTCACGGCGACTTATTATTATTGAATATCCGGGAGATACTGAAGCGCAAGACCCGGAGATTCCCTTCACTGTTTTGGCGAATCCAAAGATTACAAAATCGAGCAAAGATGTAAGTAGCTTTCAAGAAGGCTGTTTATCACTCCCGGCTATTGAGGTGATGATTGAACGAGCGAATGAAGTGACCGTGATCGCTCAATCTATTACCGGTGAACCAATACGTATCCGAGCGAAGGGTATGCTGGCTCGTATTTTACAGCACGAAATAGATCATCTGAGTGGAAAATTAATTATCGATTATTCTAAAAATGAGCAAAAAGATGACAATGCGTTACGGACAATGGTGTGGGGTTCAACGCAGTTTACAACCGAATTTCTCAACACCATCATGCCAAATCCTCAGCTAAAGATTGTAACGTTGGTGACTGAAGCACCAAAACCGAGCGGACGCGGACAGGAAGTTAAAAGTACCATTGTTAAAACCTATGCCGATTCATTAAATATACCTTGCCTGGAGCCACATACGTTAGACGATGCCCGTTTTCTAAGCTTTCTCCAAACTCAGGCTCCTGATTTGATCATCGTTGCTTCCTACGGCAAACTCGTGCCACTATCTATTCTCTCGCTCCCCAAGCTTGGGTGTATTAATATTCACCCTTCTTTACTCCCTAAATACCGCGGAGCAACTCCGATCCAAAGTGCAATTCTGAACGGTGATAAAAAAACCGGTGTGACAGTTATTAAAATGTCTCCCCAATTTGATACTGGTACGATGCTCGCTCAATCCGAGTACGAGCTTGATCAAACAGAGACATTTGGAGACTTAGAGTCCTTATTAGCCCAACTTGGCGGTGAAATTGTGACTGAAATACTCCCAACTTATGCTGCTGGCCATATCCATGGGGTCGAGCAAAATAATGATCTTGCCGCAGGCACTCGGAAAATCACGCCGGAGGATCGCTGGCTGAATATGGACGATGAGCCTAAAATTAACGAACGAAAAATCCGGGCTTTCTATCCGACTCCCAAAGCCTATGTCAAATTAAATGGACAACAAGTTCTTATTCATTCGTCACGAATTGAAGATGGACGGCTTATATTCGAGGTGGTTCAGCCGAGTGGAAAAAAACCGATGGAGTGGCAAGCTTTTTTGCATGGCTACCGTCAACCACTTAATTTTGAATCTCTGCCCGAACACATTCCTTCGCACAAAATGTAGCTAGAACCCATCACATAACTTGATCTGTAGGCGAGAGCAAAAGAGTATCAGACGAAAGACAGGAATTTGTGAGGAGGCATAGCTCAAGCTACGATGATGAACAATTCGTGGCTTGGAGTTAATACAGTTTTGATCGCAGACCAGAGATAATTATGTGATGGGTTCTCACAAACGGTTGCATGTTTGACCTGATAAAGGTATAATTAGTAGGAATTATAAGAACTTCTTAAAGGAAATATTGCATGTTAGTTATTCGCTTACGACGCATCGGTCGCGTTCACGATCCACACTATAGGATTGTGGTAGCCGAACACACCGCGCCAGTCCAAGGCAAATTTTTAGCCGAGGTTGGTCATTATCACCCTAAAAATAAAGCTCTCACCATCAAACACGATGAGTTTTTAGCTTGGCTCGAACAGGGAGCCAAACCTTCTAACACGGTGGCAAAACTAGCTGAACGTGATGGTCTTGCTCACGCGCAAATTAATGTTATTCAATATCACGGGAAACCTAAAAAAAAGAGCGCCACGACTAAAAAAGGCGATGTGAAACCTGAGGAAACTAAAGTTCCAGCAGTCGAAACACCGGAACAAGAAACGACTGAGAACACTCCTGAAACTGACGAGATAACGACAAGCCCCGAGCCAGAGCCGGAAGCAGCGGAAACTGCTGACCAAGACGAAGCCGTATCAGCCAGTTAAGCAAAAAGACCGATCTCGAAATACAGGATCGGTCTTTTTCTCATTTCATATTTCTCGCTATAATTAATAATATGAGTGCAAAACCAACTCAAGAAACCAAACATCGAGTTACCCAACTCCGTAATGTCATCAATGATTTGCGGTATCGATATCACGTGCTCGACGATCCGAGTGTTACCGATGCTCATTACGATTCGTTGATGCGTGAATTAGTGGCGATTGAAGAACAATACCCGTCCCTCAAAACCGAGGATTCTCCAAGCCAGCGCGTTGGGGGTGAACCCCTCAAGAAATTTGAGCAGGTGAAGCACCAAATCCCCATGTTATCGCTTAATGATGCTTTTGATGAGGTTGAACTTAAAGCTTGGGATGAACGGATGAAGCGGATGGTTCCGGAAGCCTCTTATAACTATTATTCCGAAATCAAGATGGATGGTTTAGCCATCTCTTTGGTTTATGATAATGGGCAGTTAAAAACAGCCGCAACTCGTGGCGATGGGCTGGTTGGTGAAGACGTGACCGCGAATATTAAAACAATCCGCGCCATTCCCTTACGTCTCCGTGAATCAAAACAAACCGCACCATACTTAAAAGGTCTTTTAGAAGTACGTGGCGAAGTATATATGCCAAAACAGGCTTTTGATAAACTCAACAAAGAACGGGCGGCTCAAAATTTACCTCTGTTCGCTAATCCACGTAATGCGTCAGCTGGTTCGATCCGCCAGTTAAATCCTAAAATCACCGCTAGCCGCAAACTCGGGTTTATGGCGTATCAGGTTATAATCGCACCTACCCACCCCAAACTTTTAAAGCAACATCACCAAGAACATGAACTGGCTCAGGAATTGGGCTTTGTATCTAATGGCAACAATAAATTGTGCTCGAATCTTGATCAGATCGTGAAATTTTGGCACCAAATGGAGAAAAAACGGGCCAAACTTCCCTATCAGATTGATGGATTGGTGATTGGTGTGGACGACCTTCGATTGCGAGAGCGTTTAGGGGTTGTAGGAAAGGCGCCTCGTAGCGCCATTGCTTTCAAGTGGCCGGCCGAAGAAGTTACCACTGTCGTAGAAGATATTGCTGTCCAAGTCGGCCGAACTGGCGCTATTACTCCCGTCGCCCATCTTCGTCCGGTCGAAGTGGCCGGTTCTACCGTCAGTCGGGCCACCCTCCATAATCAAAATGAAATTGATCGCAAAGATATTCGGATTGGTGACACCGTCGTTATTCGTAAGGCCGGCGATGTCATTCCGGAAGTTGTCAGCGTGGTTAAAGACCTGCGCCCACGTCATACTAAGCCATATAAAATCCCCAAGACATGTCCAATCTGCGGCAGCCTGGTTGAACAAAAGCCCGGTGAAGCGGTGATGCGTTGTACCAATCCAAACTGTTTTTCAATCCAGCGTCGGCAGCTTCAACATTTTGTCAGTAAGGCGGCCTTTGATATGGAGGGTTTAGGTCCGAAGATTCTCGACCGATTGATTGAGGAAGGGTTAATCAAGAGTTTCGCTGATTTGTTTGAATTAAAGCTCGGCGATGTAGAAGGACTCGACCGATTTGGGGAAAAGAGTGCAGCGAATATTATTCAGACAATCCAGAGTCATAAGCAGATTACGTTAGCTCGATTTCTCTATGCCTTGGGAATTCGAAACGTTGGTTATGAAACGGCCGTCGACTTGGCTGATTTTATTGTCGGCAAACTGCCTCACCATGGGACGGAAATCGCTCGACATAAAAGTGACGCAGCTTTTCTGGGCTTGCTCTCCCAGACGACACAAGATGAATGGAACAGCATTAAAGATGTTGGGCCGGTGGTGGCTCAAAGTATTTACAATTACTTTCGTGATTCAAAACATATTAACTTTTTACGTGACTTGATTCATCAGGGCGTCATTATTACTCTCCCTCCAAAAATTACGGCAAACAAGGAAGGTGTGACTGGTAAATCGTTCGTGTTTACCGGCACGCTGGAATCCTTAACCCGTGACGAAGCGAAAGAAAAAGTCCGCAAACTTGGTGGGGAAATTTCTGAATCAGTCAGTAAAAACACTGATTACGTTGTTGCCGGAGCAGAACCTGGATCTAAGTTAGAGAAGGCCGAGAAGCTTGGTGTCTCGGTCCTAACCGAAGCACAGTATAAAAAATTAATAACTTAAAACCACCCTTTTATTTTTGCCTTGCCGATGTATACTAGGGCTAAGATTTTGGCGTGCCGGTCGAAGCACTCGTCAATACAATTAATAATGCAAGGAGGATGATATGGCTCAGGCCGAACCTGATCAAACGTTTGTTGAGTATGTTGTTAAAGCCATCGTAGATCATCCGGACGATGTCTCAACCGATCGCTCAGTCGACGAGCGTGGAGTATTAATCCAACTGACGGTCAATCCCGAAGATATGGGCAAAGTTATCGGAAAAGACGGACGAACAGCTATCGCCATTCGCAAGCTATTGCATGTTCTAGGGGCTAAGCATAATGCCCGAGTTAATTTAAAGATCGTTGAGCCAGACGGTAGTGAAGTCAGGTCGCCGAACGATACCACTGAATCAGGTTCGGCTAAAGGTGGCAAAGAGACCATGGTCGATATAGATGAAATGTAATCATAAAGTCTGAAATCTGAATGACAAATGATTAATAATTTGATATTTGGATTTTGGCATCCGTCATTCTCTTACTATGCGCATTGATATTATTACGCTGTTTCCTGAATATTTTGATGTACCGTTAGCAACATCGATAATTGGGCGTGCCGTTAAAAGTGAGCTAGTCACCTTTCATCTCCATAACCTCCGTCATTATGCGATAGACACCTATGGTACGGTTGATGATACCCCTTACGGTGGCGGACCCGGTATGGTATTAAAAGTCGACGTTATGAAACGGGCGTTAGACGGAGTTCGTGCCAGCAATCCAGACAACCCACCGTATATTATTTTATTAACCCCCCAGGGCAAAATGTTAAAACAATCGGTCAGTCAGGATTTAGCATCTAAACCCTGGTTAGTTTTTATTTGCGGCCACTATGAAGGCTTTGACGAACGAATCCGATCATACATTGATTTAGAACTCAGTATTGGTCCGTATGTTCTTTCTGGTGGCGAACCAGCCGCTCTTGTTACTATCGATAGTGTCGTTCGGCTTATCCCAGGAGTAACGGGACATGAAGAATCAACTATTGAGGAAAGTTTTTCGATGCAAGACTCGACTGGCAAACCACTTATTGAATATCCTCATTACACTCGACCCGAAGAGTTTGAAGGCAAGGGCGTGCCGGATGTTTTACTTTCGGGGCATCATGCAGAAATTGCTAAATGGCGACTCGCTCAGGCTGAAGAGCGAACTAATCGTCACGACATGAACGATTAAAAACTGATTTGCAATTTAAAATCGATTTCATTATGCTTGAAACACGTTATGCCAAGCCTTATTGAATTGCTCCACAAAGCTCAAAAAGAACTTACCTGTCCAACTTGCGGAAGGAACTTTCTTTTGTCAGAAATTCGTCCGCGAGGCCATATTAATAATACGATAATGCTGCAGGCAGTCTGTTCGAACAACCATTTTCCTATCGTTCTAATATTTATTCCATCAAAACCATTTACGGCAGCGATTAATCCAATTTCTAAACGCGATATCGTTAACATAAAGCAAAAGCTGGAATCATTTAGCGGCGATTTCGAAACTCTCTGGAAATAACCCTCTTTATCTGTAAAATGCTTGTCGGAGTAACAGGTATATGATATACTTAATATCAGTTTTTGAAGAGTATATATATGGTTGATAACAACGAAAAAATTATAGGAATCCTTGAAGATATTCGCGACTTACAGCGAGATAGTATTCTTAATCAAAATGAAATGCTTACCTATCAGCGAACCGTTATGAAGAGTCAGAAATTTGCAAAAATACTACTCATCATTCTTGGTTTTCTTTTCTTGGCCCAAATTCCTTATTTATTTAAATAAATTAGGAAATAATTATGGAAACACCACAACTTCACTCAACCAATCGCACAATTATCGGCAAGCAGGTTAAACAACTTCGACACAATCACCAATTACCGGGTGTTGTCTATGGCAACGAAACCGAAAATCGAAATATAACGATTAGTCTTTTGGATTACGATAAAATTTTACGCCAAGCTGGAACGAGCACGCTCGTAGATTTAATTATTGATAATGGCAAACCAACCAAGGTTTTGCTTCACGAACCACAAATACATCCCGTTACACAGACTCCTATTCATGCTGATTTTTATGTCGTGAAAATGAATGAAAAGCTGCAAACAGAAATTCCATTGCACTTTGAAGGTGAATCCGAAGCCGTAACCGTATTAGACGGAACATTAAGTCCGCAGCTTGACGCACTTAATGTTGAATGTTTTCCGGATAAACTGGTTCCGGCTATTGAGGTTGATATTACTGCCCTTAAAACTCTCGAAGATATCTTGCGTGTGTCAGATATTAAAGTCCCTGAAGGCATTGAGATACTAAACGAGCCCGAAGAGGTTGTGCTGACAATAACTCCCCCACGGTCTGAAGAAGAAATAGCTGCACTGGAAGAAGAAGTCGGCGAAGCGGCTGATGAAGCTGCGGTAGGCGCCTTGGAAGTCTCTGAAGAGAAGCCGGAAGAAGAAGGGGAAGCAGCAACAGAAGAAACCAAAGATACTAAAGAAAAAGAATAAGATTTATTAAAGTAATAAAAACGCGATGCAATAATCAGGAGAGTTTTGTAATATATGTCATTGCGAGTGATAACGAAGCAATCTAGATTGCCGCGTCGCTACTTTCCTCGCAACGACAAAACAACAGCGCCCGGAGCAATCCGGGCGTTTATGTTTTGGGGTGTTCGAGGCGCGTCATTGCGCCTCGAACCGAAACTGTGTGTTGAGACCTATCGCAGGCCGCGGCCGAAGGAGATTGTCCTTTGGCCAGTCAGTCCGGTCACTTGGGCGACCGTATAGTGTTGCCAGGTGTCTCTGGCATGTGGATCCGGGGTGCGTTTATTGGATCCGATTTTGTCTTTTTTTCGTCTCGGACTTACTTTTTCTTTCTTCGGCATCCTCATCTCCTTTTGGAACATACAGAATGTTCCGGTCGACGAACTACAACGCACAAAGAAAAGTATACAAATATAGCACGACACAGTCAAGTCTTTTTTGATGATTCTACTATTGATATATAATAACTATTTTGAGCGAATTGCGCGGGAAATATCACGCGAAATATCTTTTTCGCGTAATTTAGCCCGTTTTTCGTACGTTTTAAGGCCTTTAGAAATGGCTAGCAGTAATTTGGCCCGCCCTTTATTAAAATAAACTCGACTGGGGACTAAGGTATAGCCCTTCTGCCCAATCAAGCCAAGCAAACGATCAATTTCATGCCGATGGGCTAACAATTTGACACTTCTCTGTTTGTCGCCGGAAACGCCTAAAATCTGAGCGCCTACAAGCCACAACTCCGGTTGATTCTTACCTTGTAAAATTCGGCCATAGCTTCCAGCCAATTGCATATGGCCAGCTCGAATTGCTTTGACTTCTTCGCCGGTTAAGACCATTCCCACTTCTAAGTCGTTAACCTGTTCATAATTGAACCGGGATTTGGTGTTGACGATTGATTTCTTGCGTTCTTTTTTCTTTGGCATGACTTTAATTATTATACGCTAAAAAATGATTCCACAACGGATAAAACCTTCTTATGAATTGCATCGGGAGATTGTAAAACATTACTTTCCATACATTCAACGATAAACCAATTATCTCGTGATTGAGCTAAACCGCGATACACTTTGGCTGAATTAATTTGGTAGGCTAAATTGGTATCGGAGGTATCTTTGCCGTCCTTATTAAAAGCCCGTTTTTCTCTTTTTTTAATTAAAGCCTGCGTCGTTTCAATCGGGATATTTAAGAATATGACGCAGTCAGGTTTGGGAATCCCCAATTCGTCATATTCTCCTTTTTCAATAAACTCGACAAAGGCATTTTGATCTTTTTTGGGTAGCTTTCCGGCTTGATGGGCAATATTGCTGGTTGTGTATCGATTACAGACAACATGACTCTTTTTTAAAGCTTTCAGTAAATCAGCCTTTGCACTTACTCTATCAAGGATATAGGGCAGTGAAGCAACATAAGGCGACATCGTTAAAAAATCGCCAAACTCGCCTTTCAAGCAACGCCCGACGAGCTCTCCATAAATTGAATCGTGATAGCGTGGAAAATCGAAGTACGAGACAGGACTATTTTCTTTTAAGGCTTGAATCAATAATTCAGCCTGAGTAGTTTTTCCCGCGCCATCAACCCCATCTATGACAATTAGTTTACCCGTCATAATACCTCTTGGACTTATACAATTATCGTATCACATCGCTTATAGACACCATTTTACATTGACTTTTTAGTCAATTTCATCTATACTATACCCCTTCTCGTGTCAGAACTTGATCTGACCGACAGACTACGGCTTTACGCGATTCTGAAAGGGGGAATAGCCGTGTTGGAACCTTTACAATCCGAAGTTGCGACCATGCTTGGCATCAGCCAAGGCGACGTTAAAAGTGGAACGCACATCTCGAAGCGTGACCGCTTCACGTTCTTGATCGCGACGACCCGAGATGGTCACGACGTCTTCATCAAGGCATCGGCCAACGATGACCTGAGAGAAGCTCTCAAACGAGAAGCCTATGCCGCGATGATCGGGAAACGACTCGATCTGCCGATGATCCGGGCGTATCCATTCAGGAACGGCCAGTTCTACGGGGAGCACAACGGTGTGGGAGCAGTTGTTCTGGAAATGCTCCCGCATGATCAGTGGCTGTTCTGCGACGATCTTGCCGCTGACTTGCCTAACCTCGATACGTCCACTGTCGTTCGCATGGCCGATTCCTGCGCTGAGATCATCGCGCAGATTTCCGGCCAAGAACTGCCTTCTGACATCGACCCCACGCCGCTCCTCCATACGATCGGGGCCGCTCCACGTTTTCGATCGTCGGATGTCCTGAACACTCACCTGATTAGCACATGCACCCCTCCGGTCTTGAGAAATCTCGCGAACATCTTCGTCACTGGGGTTGATGCGAGAGGAGCCTGGTTGCAAGAACAGCTCAAGCATGCCGGCAGGTACATAGATATGTACGATGTACGCCCGGGGGCAAACGAGTACTGGATGTACCACGGTGATTGCTCAACCAGCAATCT
>JBGPML010000023.1:0-10849 GCA_041486955.1 Patescibacteria group bacterium | reverse complement strand
GCCTCACTAGGCAAATAAAATGGAGCACCTGGCACACTGGTAAAATACGCAGGTAAACCCAGCCGTTGGGCTTCTTCAGGAGTTATATCAGTCGCCATTTTCATAGTTTCATGCTACCATAGCAGCCCATAAATGGAAAAGGATTATGCAGTAAGCTTGGCAATTTTCCCAAAAGATTCGGTGAATTTATTACTCTCTATCGACTGACGCATTCTAGTAAAAAGCTGTAGAACATGATGAAGATTGTGTAACGTGACCAGTCGCACACCAAGAATTTCTTTTTCTTTCAGTAAATGATGAATATAGGCTCGAGAATAGCCAAAACTGCAAGCGGGACAGGTACATCCTTCGTCTAAAACTTTTATATCATTACGGTAGATTGGTCGAATCAATTGCAATGAAGTGAACCCTCTTATTTCATCGCCTACCCAAGCCACGCCATGCCGTCCTAACCGGGTCGGCAAGACGCAATCAAACATATCAATCCCTTGAGCCACCGCCCGAATCATATCTTCTGGCTCGCCAACCCCCATCAGGTAACGAGGTTTATTTTCAGGAATATGAGGAATTGCAGCGGAGACAGCTCTTTGCATGGCCGATTTCCCCTCACCAACCGATACTCCACCGATGGCAATGCCATCAAAATCTAGATTGCTTATAAACTTTGCCGACTCCGCTCTCAAGTCGTCATAGGTTCCGCCTTGGACAATGCCAAATAACGCTTGCTCGCTCTCCCCTTTTACTTTTTGCCAGTAATCGATTCCCCGCTTCTCCCATCGATGGGTCTGCTCCATTGTGGCTTTTGTGCGCTCATAGGTGGCGGGAAATTCAGTGCAGACATCGAGAGACATCATAATATCTGAGCCAAGATTACGTTGAATATCGATCACTCGCTCAGGTGAAAAGTGATGAGTTGAACCATCAATATAAGATTTGAATTCAACACCTTCTTCACTGATTTTTACCAAACGTGGTCCGTCGGACTCCTGGGCTTCTGCCCGTAAGCCTAAACTAAAGACTTGAAATCCCCCGCTATCAGTCAAAATCGGCTTTTCCCAACGCATAAAATTATGTATTGATTTAAACATTTCTTTTATATACTCACTTGTCGGTCGTAAATTAAGATGGTAAGTATTACCCAAAATAATCTCCGCCCCAAGGTCGTAGAGCTCTTGGCTGCTGACGGCTTTGACACTGCCCACAGTACCCACCGGCATAAATACGGGTGTTTGGACTATGCCATGAGCTAAATGCAGGGTTCCACGTCGAGCTTTTGAGATTGTATCAGTATTATGTAATTCAAATTTCATACCTATGTATTATATCCGTTTTCTCGAGTAATAAAAACGGACGGCTACTGCGATAGCCGTCCAGCCCTTTAGGATATACATGCCAATATCGTCAGACCGAGTATTCCGAATCCGATTACGATGGTTCCAAGCAACACGACAGCAGCTCTTTTTGTTATCGAGCCTGACGCAAATGGCCACGAACCCGCGGTTATCTCAGCCGCGACACAAGCGATGATTATCCAGCTCACAACTTTCATGGCCGCCCCTACCGCAAGATCATACAAGAGAGTGCTCGTTTTTTCAACCCACAACAAAAAACAGTCTTTCGACTGTTTTTTGTTCATGCCATAATTGGCACAATTCTCACAATGCACGTAATTGAGTGTATTTCCAGGAAGAACCGAGGAAAGTCGCGATGCGTATATGAAAGTACGTGGAGCGATTTACGCAGGTTCTGACGCCGAAAGACGCCAATTTCGTGTGTTGTATTACTTAAGCTCTACTTTGGCGCCAGCCGCTTCTAGCTTACCCTTCGCCGATTCTGCGTCATCTTTTTTCGCGTCTTTTAAGACTTCTTTTGGAGCCCCATCAACCAAGTCTTTGGCTTCTTTTAAGCCAAGATCAGGTCTGAATTCACGAAGGGCTTTAATTACCGCAATCTTTTGATCGCCTGAATTGGCTAAAACAACGGTAAAGCTGGTTTTTTCTTCCACGGGAGCCGCATCACCTGCGCCAGCAGCAGCTGGGCCAGCCATCATCATCGGAGCGGTGGCGCTTACGCCAAAGCGGTCTTCAAGAGCTTTGACAAAATCAGCTAATTCTAGCACTGTCATCTGTTCGATCTGCTTTAACAGATCAGCAAATTTACCGCTTATTTCCGGTTTAGTTTCTTCTTGTGGTGTTTCTACCACGTCTTGAGTTTGTGTTTCGTCTGCCATATTAATCCTTCTATTGTATTTATACGTGTTCTTCTTCGTCCTGGTCGACATCGAACGCATCAAGATCTTCCAAGTCGTCATCATTCGTATCAGCGGCAAATTCTTCAATATGCATACCGATCCCGCCTATATTTTCGTCAGTGATATCATCATCGGTAATGGCTGCGCCCGCTCCTTTTTGCCAGCCCAATGCTGAGTCTGCTTCTTCATCAGTTGATCCGCTATCTTGCATTGGTGGTTCGCTAAATTGCTCCTCGGCAACCGCATCTTTCTCACTGTTCACGATTGGGTCATTTTCCCCACCAGCATCTCGCTCTTTGTCGAGTAAAATGTCGTCGTCACCGGATGATTGCATCGAATCATCTGCCATTACGCCTCCTTTTGTGTTTGCAATTGGGCCAATGCCGTGACTAATCCTTGCATTGGGTTCGCAATCGTGCGAACCATGCGCGTGGTTAAGCCAGCTAATGAGCCAACCATTTTGCCATACAATTCTTCGCGTCCCGGTAATTGTGAAAGGGCGATAATCACGGTTGATGGTACAAATTCACCGTTAATGATTCCTGCCACCGGCACAATTGATTCAAACTCTTTATGAGCCGCAACAATTGCTTTTGATACCGTTACTTCATCATCTTGCCCAGTAGCTAAGGCTACGGGGTGATCAAGAACTGAAATATCCGACAATGTTACACCAGCTTCATCGAGAGCACGTTTGACTAAACTATTTTTAGTCACCTTATAGGTAATGCCTTTATCGTAGAGTTGATCTCGCAATTGATTCATCTGCGCTACCGTTGTGCCCCGATATTGGGTAAAAATGGCAGCTTTGGTTTCCTGCAGTTCAGCAACGAGACGACTCACGTAGGCTTCTTTTTCCTCTCGCGTCATGATTCTCCTTGTGTTATAAACGGCTCACGCCGTTTTTATTGGATGAAACGGTTTCAAACATACGACCTTTGTTAACAAAAAAACCGTCTCTTCCAAAGACACGGTTCAATTCGCATAAAAAATGCAGAGATTGGTTCCTAGGCAAGCTATCGCATCGTGCGATGATTAAGGCTAGTTGCCGCTGGCTGTCTTTGGATTACAAAAGCAATTATAGCCTAAATTTTAACTTCTTGTCAATGAATTCGAGGGAGAACAACTGTCCTCCCTCACGTCATACCGCCCATATCACTTGGGTGAGCACATCACTATGAGGCTTGTCAGCCTCCGGATGACGATCCGGTTCGGAAACCGGAAGCAGCTTGGGAAAGCCACAGACGATACAATTCTCAGCCGTTCCCCTGTTCGGTTTTTCACAACTCCCACACTTCCATTCGTCCCGACCTCGGTGAGTTTCCGCCATAGTCCCCTCCCTTCGACTTGCGTACCACACACTATACCAAAAACCGCCTTTCGGCGGGTTTTTACTGATAAATTTTCAACGTCTGAAATTGGATGTGTTTCCAGAAAGAGCTGAGTACCGTAGAGAGGCGTACAATTTGGTACGTTGATCGAGGCTCGGAAGCTCTGACGCCGAAAGACGCCAATTTTGGACGTTGCCGTTACTCTACTGAAACCTTCACGCCAGGTCCCATACTGCTGGACAGTGAAATACTAGCAACTCGGTTTCTAGTAAAGGCTTTCATTACGACTTCGGCATTTTCCTTTAACTTAGCGCTGTCCCAGCTAGCCTTGCCAATCATTTGGTGAATATTCTTTCCGGCATCTTGGCGGTATTCTATCCGTCCGGCTTCAATTTCTTGTTTGATGGCTTCTGGATTATCAGTTACCGTACCCGCCTTGGGGTTCGGCATTTTGCCTTTGGTGCCTAAAATCTTGGCCACTTTACCCATTTTCGGCATTAAAGCGGGGGTGGCAATGGCGACATCAAAGTTAATTTTTTCCGTTTTAGCGATTTGTTCAATGAGATCTTCATCTAATACCACGACTTTAAGGGTCTTACCTACGCCATTCGGTAAGTGGAGAACACCACGAGCATATTCGTCTTCTGCACCTTTTTTGCCTTTTTTGGCATTAAGATGGAGATGGATTTCAATCGAACTATCAAATTTCGTCGTAGCCGACTCTTTGACTTTGGCAATCGCTTCATCTAATGGAAAAGCTTGAGTCGGGTCGATCTTTTCGGAGACACTTAAAAACCGCTTGGAATGCGATTTATGTTCGCTGCGTTTCTCACGCAAGCGTTTATTGATATCGAGACGTGATTGTCTCTCTTTAGCTGCTTTGGCTGTGGTATCTGCCATATGACTCCTTTGGTAGTTCTAGCGACTTTTTTCAAGTCTCCTACCGATTTTTACTTATCGATTATAGCCTAATCCCCTCTTTTACTCAAGCACTTTGCAAGTCAAAGCCATTTATTTCATACGAGTGAGCCTTTAATTCGCCGAGCTCAATCCCCTCTTTAATAAGAGTCACTGCAGTTGAAATTGCTTTATTAACTGCCTCTTCTTCTTTCGTTTCAAACGAGCTTGTGACGAATTGATTGCTATCGACATTACGCTGGCGTAATTCCTCACGCAGACCATCGCCTCGAATGCCCAGACGGACGCGCGGAAAATCTTTATGACCTAGTTTTTCGGTAATCGAATCGAGTCCATGATGTCCAGCCGTTTCACCGTTATGACGGACGCGGATTTTACCTAACGGAAGATCTAAATCATCGGCTACGACCCAAATATGTTGCGGAGCTATTTTGTAAAAATTGGCCAATCTACTTACCGCTTCGCCAGAAAGATTCATTAACGTTTGCGGCTTGGCTAATAATATTCTGCCACTATGGTGATGGGAATTAACTTCAGCCACTTCAGCATTAAATTTATCTTCGTTATGCCAATCTAGATTGAGCTCGTTTGCCAGCGCGTCTAAGACCATAAACCCAAAATTATGCCTGGTTGAGGCGTATTCTTGACCTGGATTGCCTAAACCGACAATGAGTATCATGTTTGAATCCTTAGAGTCCGGGAATATTAATATTCATATCCTTCATAATCTGACGAGTCTTTTCAGCAGCGACCTGTTGAGCTTTTGATAATGCTTCTGTGATGGTCGTCGATAGAGTCTGTTCTAAATTCTTCAGAGAATTGTCTTCGAGATAAGCCTCATCGATGTGAAGTGAAATGAGTTTTAACTCACCATTAAAAACCACTTCTATTTTGCCGTCGTTCGAGACAGCTTCAATTTCCGTATCGCGTAACTCTTTCTGCACCCCTTTGGCCTTTCTTTGGACATCGAGGAGCTCTTTCATTTGCTTCATTTTGTCTAACATATTAATTTCCTTTTCTGCCCTAGCGGGCCGGCGATCCACACGTATGATATCAGTAGCTATTCCACGTGTAATATTATAGCGAAGTCATTCGTGAATGACTATGCTTGTTGTTGCAGATAGCGCAATCCCGCATCAATAAATTCCTGAATTGAACCTCCGAGGACTTCGTCTGGATTAGTTGATTCTACATTGGTTCGATGGTCTTTAACTAACCGATACGGCGCTAGCACGTAGCTGCGAATTTGGTTGCCCCAAGCCGCTTCTCGGAAATCGCCTTTTAACAAAGCAACTTGTTCAGCAGATTTTTCTTTTTGGAGCAGTTCTAAACGAGATTGCAAAATTGCCATGGCAGTTTCTTTATTCTGAAGCTGTGACCGTTCGTTTTGCACAGCAACTACTATGCCGGTCGGCAGATGAGTCAAACGGACAGCAGAATCAGTCGTATTCACCCCTTGGCCACCTTTTCCACTGGCCCGATAGACATCAATTCGTAAATCCAGCGGGTTAATATCGACTGTTTTACGGTTCAATTTGGGTATAACTTGGACTAATGCAAATGAGGTATGTCGAGCTTTATCAGCATCAAAGGGCGACATTCGAACTAATCGATGGACACCAGCTTCGGCTTTTAAGTAGCCATAGGCAAAGTTACCAGTAATTTCTAACGTTGCCGACTTTATGCCTGCTTCTTCTCCTTCTGAAATATCGATGATCGAGGCTTTCATCCCTTGCTTTTCAGCATATCGCACATACATCCGCATTAGCATTTCCGCCCAGTCCTGGGCTTCTGTTCCCCCACTCCCGGCTGATAATGTCATAATCGCTGGATCAGTATCATATTCGCCTGATAAAAGTGTTAATTTTTCCAGTTCGTTAATATCGCTTTCTGATTCGGCCGATTCAAACATCGTGACGATATCGCTTAATTGCTGGAGCTCTTGGGTTACCTTTGAGGCCTCTGTGTGGACAGCCCAAAAATCGGCTGATTGCATCAGCTGATTAATTTCTTCGATACGCTGTTTCTTTTGGTTAATTTGCAAAAGTTCAGCTAAATGTTGTTTTTTAGTATCATCCATTTCTATTATTATATACTGAACTCATAACATATCTCCAGTTCTGGCCTTCAGGCATAAATTCGGCTGCAAGCTGTTCACCGCTTCTCGATATAGCAATGGCTATCCCTCGTCGCGCTTTACACCTTTCGCTCGAATTCATTCTTTGAAGGTTCCCAGAAGCGAGACATGTTATGAGTTCATGAAAAAACTCCTTTTCAGGAGTTTTTTCTGCTTATTGCGCTCTTTTAATACGAGCGATTAATCCAGTACAGACACCGGCGATCAGCAATAAAGCTAAGCTCATCCAGGTTATGGTATAGGCATAGCCGAGTAACGGTCGTACTGAGTTAGACTCAGCAACCAGCGGCGCAGCAGTAGCCTTCGCTTGCACTTCTGGAGTTGCCGATGGGACGGTAGAAGGAGTGGCCGAAGGTGTTGGCGTCGATTGTTTTACTTCTTCCTTTTTGGTTACCGCAACCGGTGTCACCTGAGATTTAACCACTGGAGCGGTAGTCGGGGCAGGTGTCGCTTTTGTTTCAGCAACAGCAGAATCAGAGTTTGTGTTAGTCGTTTGAGCAACTACATCAGTTCCTGAATCACTCTCAGGAACATATAACTTAACGCACTGATCTTCGTTCACACGTACCGGGTCATTACAATAATTGTATAACCAGGTCATGATAGGAATACAGTCAGGTCGTGAAGTTAACGCACAGGCCTGTTCCGGCTTCATGATTTTTTGAGCATGAACCTGAGGCACTATGAAAGCAAGTGCTAAACCAATAGCTATCACGATACGCAATATAAGGTTGTTTATTTTCATAAAAATCCTTTTCCGCCAGTTGGCGGATTGACTCCTTTCGACGAGGAGTTGAGCTTTTCACTCAATGCAGCCCACCAATATGGCGGGCTGCATTGAACGAGGAACTAATTATGTAAGTTTATCTGGTAATCTGACACATCTTTTGGCTCCAAGACATGATTCCCTCGTCAACGTAGCGAATGCTACGCCTTCTCACGAAATCATGTCTTTCGCTTCAAAACCTGAGCCATATTTCTCAAATAAACTTACATAACTAGTTCCAAATGTGTGATTGGGGAAAGACTTTTGGTCCTTCCCCCACACATTTCAAGGTATTTCTACCTCAATTTCTCTTTATCTATCTGACTTATTTAAGCAGATAAGGCACGCTGTTTTCGAGCAATTGCACGAGCAACAGTGGCAAGAGAACCAAGACCGGCAAAGGCGCTACCAGCGAAGGTAGGATCGATACCAGCTTGGGGTAAGGTTTTAACAACCTTAGTTTCAGTCTTCGTTTCAACCTTGGCAACTTCTTTCTTGGATTCTGATTTAGAACCAACTGAAGCCGAGGCTGAAGCGCTACCGCTGGTAGTAGTACCAACAGTAGTTGTGGCAGCCGTGCTGGTCGAAGCTTTCGGACCAGCTGCAGCTGCAGCACCGCCAGACGCACTGGCACCACCCGTTTGGGTGTTACCATTGTCGTTGGTCTGAGTACCACCAGCGCTGGCTGAACCGCTCGTTGAAGCGGCAGCACCACTGTCGCTGGTTCCTGTACCTGTACCCGTACCCGAACCATTGTTTTGAGCCTGGCTTTGGTTTTGTGTTACAGCCTGATTCTGTTGAATATTAATTCCAGCAATCGTGGCTTCACTATTCGAATTTGAGTTCGAGATAGAGACAGAACCGGGAGTTGAGTAGTCGTAAGAATCAAAGTTCTTATCCCACTCAGTCCAAAAAGCGTCATTGTTAGCAGAAACATGATTGATAGGAGCTAAAATCGCAACAATCGCGAGAGCACCTATAACAATTTGATTTTTCATGTGTTTCTCCTTGAATTTGTAATCACCGTAGTCGACCGTACAGTGTCGAGGATGTTTCTCCTCATATGTAGAAACTGAATTTCCACGTATTAAGAGAAAGTTTTGAGGGAGAACGAGCGACTGCTCATCCTCCCTCGAGGGAATTACTTGGGGTGTTGTTGGCCAGGCCCTTGGTTCTGAGCTTGTGACTCATCTTGATTTTGTGCCTGGTTTTGCTGGACGTTGATTGGTCCAATTCCGGCTTTGGACTCGGAATTCGAATTTGAGTACGAATTGCCGCCTCTTCCCCCTTTGCCGCCGGCAACATTGAAGGTATAACGATCGCCTTCGGGAAAGATCAGGAATGGCAGGATCTTCGTCACGATGCACAGAATCCCTGGGCTTTCCTGATGAATGTAGCCCTGCGGCCTCTTCATCAGTGGAAGTTCGGGTGCCTCGTAGACCGGAACCGGTACTTCAACGGGCACTTGGACAGTGTACGGCTGCGGGATGACCTCTTTCGAGGTGAAGACCGGGAATGACCTGATCGACCAGTTCATGCATCGCTCAGGCGCACCATACCCTATGCCCTTTCGCCCAGACTTGTTTACGACGATGATCTGCGTGTAGAACATGTCGAACATACTGAGGACGTGGGGCTGGAGCGTTAATCCCGACCAGATCATAGTCGAGAAGTAGGCATACCGGGGCATCACCCCGGCGACGATGCAGTAGCACCAATTGCCGCAATTCCGCCACTGGCTGTCATACTGGGCAGAAAACACACTCTGCTCAAAGTAGACGCCCTCGGCCGGACGCGGAATGTAGATGATCTGACATTCCGAGGCCGCCTTTCGGATGATCGTCTGGTATTCCTGCGGAATACCTTGACGGTTCATCGCGGCAGCACCAGACTGCCCGAGGATCGACTGGCGGAACTGGGTTTCCCCAGTTGCCGTCAGCCGCTCACTCGATACCTGGTAACCGCCGGGAACATACGGCGAGGTGCCGTACGACGACGAGTGCCAGAGGTAGTACCCGCCACGGGTTACCTGCGCGTTGGCAGGAACCGAAGCTATCAGGAGCGCGAGGAGCGCGAGGAACCTTTTCATCCTTTTCTCCAAACCATCAGACCGCCGTTCTGAGATACAAAGACCTCAAAGCGGCCGTTAGAAACTCGTGACTGCGAACTTTTGGCCTGCGCCGATAACCAGAAAGTCTGCTTCGAAATGACCGTATACCACAAGCCACACGGAACGTCGACGTCGAGCATTCCACCGTTGACACGGGCTGGGATCGGCCCGAACACATTCTGTCCGTTACTGTTGAACCCGAATACCTGAACCTCCCACGGTCCCTGACAGGGCGCACCGTTACGGTCCTGGAATCGGATACAGAGTCTTCCATTGCCCGCTCCCATAGCGACATCCTGGGTCGGTGCTCCAACTTGCGGAGGAACAGAACCGGCAGCGCCGGGAACTGGGAACGGTTGGGGAGGAAGATTGCCCTGAGGGGCAAACTGAGGTGAAGCAAAGTTTGGGGCCGGAGTTGCCGGTACCATCGCTTGCGGAGACGGAGTGCCGCCTTGCGGAACACCCTTCCAACTTCTCGCACCACAGTTCGAAACGACGAACCACATATCAATCGCTTGAGCCCTTGGCTGATCACGAGTGATCTTAATGTGGATCTTACGGCCAGGTTTGAGATATTCCACATCTACCTGGCCTTCAAGAAGACCACTCCAGAGCTGGCGTTCGATCTGTCGATCGTTAAAGCCCTGCTCTTTTAAATTTCGCTGCCTAACTCTCTCGGTCCGTTTGTCTTGAGCACTCAGGACCTTCCACGTTTCAGTCCCATTGCCTTCGAACGGGATGTGAAGAGCCATTACAATGGCCTTTTTCTCCAAATCCCGACTCCCGATGGTTCCGCCGATGTTCCCCTGCGACAAGTAAATGCGCAACGGAACATCGCAAGGAATGACAGCCGCGCGGTCATCCGTCAGGTTATCATTGGCGTTGTAGTAGATGTCTCTCCCCAGAATGGGGAAGGCTTCCGACCACGCAGACACCAATGGCTCAATCTGACCGTCTCGCGTCCATTTGGTCCGTCGGACCAGTGAGGCAAGACCAGAGTCTGAAGCAGCCGGGCGAAGCCCAACTGTCAAAAGACAGGTCATTAGAACAACACACCAAGTTGTTAATTTACGCACTGTTCGTTCCTTTGCCCCGTCCGGGGCCGCGTTGTCGTGGCCCGTCAAACGGGCGATGAGGTATTTCTCTTACGGGAGAAGACGAAACAATGTTTGAGAGAGTGATCCCAATTACGCACAAAGGACCGCTCTGTTCTGGCCAGGCCCAAGTCTTAGTCCCTCCGGCAAGCCGATGGAACACCGACTTACGGGGACAGGATATTTGGCTAATCTAGGTTAAGCCACCGAGCCACCGTACCCAGCCAGAACACAACAGTCCT
>JBGPML010000022.1:0-11331 GCA_041486955.1 Patescibacteria group bacterium | reverse complement strand
TAACTTTTTAATATCATCGAGAGCAACTTTTGGTGGGCTGTCTCGTCCATCGGTAATGGCATGAATGGCAACTTTTTTAACCCCTTTTTCTTTAGCCAACTCTAACATCGCAATAATATGATCAATATGTCCATGCACACCTCCGGAAGAAACAATCCCGACAATATGAAGGGTAGCATCGCCAGATTTGGCCTTCTCTAATCCCTCAAGAAAAACTTTATTCTTTTTATATTCTTCACTCTTAATCGAACCATTAATAATTTGAAAAGCTTGTGGCAAAACCTGGCCAGTCCCAAGTGTTAAGTGGCCGACTTCACTATTCCCCGGTTCGCCCATGTCGAGCCCTACCTCGGTGCCCGACGCGAGCAAGCGCATTGAGGGATAGTTGGCTAATAAATAGTCTAGGGTCGGGGTCTTTGCCTGCAAGATAGCGTTGCCATTAACTTCCGGCGAAAGTCCCATGCCGTCACAAATTACGAGGGTTACATGTGGTGTTTCCATGTATTTATACTAGCATGTAAGAACTCTAACGACGAGTCAGCTGAGAGGTTGATTGTTGGACTGGTTGGGGTTCAATTGTTGTGGCGTGATCGCCCGGTTGTTGAATCGGCACGGTAAAGTAGAAAGTTGTGCCTTTACCAACCGTACTCTCCACCCACATTTGCCCGCCCATTAATTCAACGATTTTTTTGCTGATATAGAGGCCTAAACCAGTCCCTTGAATCCCCGCGATATCTTTGCGGTCGGCCCGATAAAATTTCTCAAACAGATGCGGCAGATTTTCTTCGGGAATACCAAGGCCAGAGTCGGTAATCGTAAATAATAATTGTTTCTGATCGTATTGGGTCACAAAGCAACGGACCCAGCCACGGGCGGTATATTTTATTGAATTGCCAATAAGGTTGATGAGTACGCGATAGACGTGATCGGGATCGGCAAATACTGGCGGTAACGGGGTCGTAGGTGAAATAAAAGCCAGATCGAGTGTTTTTTCTTTCGCTTTTAGTTGGAGTTCTTCCACCGCTTTTTGCACGCTATCGATTAGCGAAAATGGTCGATTATTTATTTTCACCCGACCGCTTTCAATCCGTGAAACGTTCAATAGTTCTTCGACTAACTGGGCGAGTCGATCACTCGATTGAGCAACTTTGGTTAAGTATCGCCGCGCCGTATCGTCAACTTGGCCCATATTATCGTCTAGAATCATCGACAGATAACCCTTCATCGCGGCGGTGGGAGTGAGAAGTTCATGGGATGCGATGGACACAAACTCGGATTTCATCTGGTCTTCTTCCCAGAATCGGGCTTTTTCAATGGCATTAGCGGTTTGGTTGCTCACGATTGTGAGGAATTCAACTTCTTCTTTCGTAAAAACGTCGCCAGATAATTTTTCTCCGACCAGGAACATGCCGATTGCCCGCTTGTTGACTAAAATTGGTAAGGCAATGGCGGCTCCAACTTTATCTAAATCAACAAGCAAAAGCTCACAAATCTGTTTGGTGGTCGGATCGAGCGTATTGGTATCGCACTGCTGGCGCGTGAGTTCAGTCAAAATTACCCGAGGTTGATGGACAAATTGTTGAATCACGGCGCCTTCGGGAAGAATCTGCTGTAAATCAACAGGGTTGGCATACCCGTCCTGAGTAATATTCTTAACGGCGACAGTTTTATCTTCTTCAGTGGCAAATGTTACCACAGCGGCGTGCGTTAATCGCATTTGTGATTTGATAAGCGTAACCAGAGATTGATTGGCTTGGGTAATATCCACCGAGTCAGATAGTTTTTGAGAGAGTTGAGTCAATACTGATTGAGCGTCATACTCACCCTTAAAAAGATATTTGTCAGTCACATTGGTCAGGTATTTCCGAATCGGATCAAACCCAAACGCAATTAAACTGGCAGCGATGAAGGTACTTAAAAAGTTATTATTACCGAAAATGTGGGAGAAGAGAAAGACAATCAGGCTGTAGACTCCAATCGTGAAAGCCAGCAACCCTGAGTATTCAAGGGTCTTCTTAATAATGACGCGAATATCAAACAGCTGATGAGCAATGATCGCGTAGGCAGTTAACGCTACCCAAATGATCGAACTTTGTGCATCATAGGCGACAACAGGGTTGATATTGAATAATGGAAGGATGACACCAAAAAGTATGGTAATAAAAGAAAAAATTGAGATGCCAAAGAGTACATATCTAAGCTGCATGCGTTTAATTCCGCTTGCATGTCTGAACCCAGAGCTCAATTTATACAATAAATAGATTAAGTATAAGATTAGGAAAGAACCATAATAATAGAACCCAGGTCCAGTAATAAAATCAAATTGGTTATTTTTGGCAGGAATCAAACCTTTAATAATGATTCCGTCAATATAAGGCAAAGAAAAAATCAATAATGATAAAAGATATATCGCAAACAACTTAACCCTGGAAAGCCTATCCTCGGTTAAATATAATATCCATACCAAGGCGACAATTAATACTGCACCACCAAAGGAATACTGGCTCTGAAAGATGAAAAAGCTAGGCCATAAGTGAAAATGGAAATTTGTATAAGCCCAAATCGCATCAATTACTGAGAAAATAAAAAAAGAGCGATATAAAGGCTTTCTATTATCTTGCGAAAAAACAATAATACCTAATGTTAAATTCGCGATAGCAGTAAATAGCGTGAGAAAGTTTAATACTGTCATGCTTGGCTTATTATCATCCCAGTTGTAGTAGATTAATTATTGAATCATGCCTAAAGTTTTACCGGCTTTTTTGCAGGCCTCCGCAAATCTATCAAGATGCGCTTTTGTATGGTTTGTCATCACAATAATCCTAAACCTGGTTTGACCTGCCGGTACTGCTGGCCAACGTATAATGGGACAGAAAACTTTTTCCTCCCACAATATCTTGGCAAATTTTATCCCTTTATCTTCTTTACCAACATATAGAGCCAATGATGGTATCTCATCTCTTCCTAACATTTTAAAACCAAGCCCAGATAAAGTGTTTTTTAAATACCTAGCATTATCAAACAATGTTTTTCGAAGTTCTTGGCCTTGTCGAATCTGTTTTGCAGACTCAACCATAGCTCCCGCCATCATTGCTGGGATTGCAGAAGATAATATGGATGAACGACAAGCGATTCTCAGGTATTTAATTAGGACTTTATTGCCGCATAGATAGCCACCCGTCCCACCAAAAGCTTTATCCATACACCCCATCACAATATCGATCTGATCTCCACAATCAAACAAGTCCGCCACACCGCCCCCGTGTTCTCCTAGAACTCCTATACCGTGAGCGTCATCAACCATTAACTTGGCTTTGTATTTCTTTGCAAGCTCAATATAATCAAGAATCTTAATTATCTCACCATCAAGACTAAAGACTCCTTCAGTAATAATTAATTTGTTAGGTAATCTATTTTCTTTCAGCTTTTGCTCTAGATCAGTCAAGTCATCATGGTTAAAAATAACTTTGGTTGCCTTACTTAATTTACAACCATCAACTATAGAACCATGGTTATACTCATCGCTGAAAATCACGCTATCTTCGCTCTTGTGGGGATAGTTATATACTAATGCATCCATCATCGCCCTAATGACTCCGACGTTAGCCATGTAACCGGTCGGAAATGTTAAGCAATCTTCAGTTCCTGTAAGATCAGCTAATTCAGCCTCAAGCTTTTCAATTATGTCGATATTGCCGCTAATTACTCTTGAACCGCCAGGACCGACACCATATTTTTCTATGGCAGCGATTCCAGCTTTCTTAACAGCTTCATTTTGACTCATAGCTAAATAGTTATTAGAGCAAAACATCAAGTATTTTTTGCCGTCAACAGTAACTTCTGGCTCATTCACATTATCCGTAATAGTGTGAAAGTCAGGATAGAGTCCTCGCTTTTCAAATCCGTAAATAAATTTTTCGATTTTTTTCATGATTTTACGATTTCCTTTCGTCGGTCGAGAATTCGTTTCTCTTTTAATTCACTATTCAAACCCAACATCTCGACCATTTCCTCGAGCGAATGTACTTCGATAACAGGGTTAATCTCGATTTCTGTTTGAATAAGAGATTTTAGTTCATTCAGAGTTTTTTCCTTATCGGCATTTTTCTTCAATGCAATGTGTACGTAAAGTTCATCGAGTTCAAATTGATCATTATTCTTTTTCTTAATTTCAACCTGCCACTCATCTATTTCTGGAATATTGTGCATGACAATATGGAATGTATTGAGATTAATTAATTCACCTTTTACTTTTGTAAGATTTAATTCAACATTTTCCGACTTCCGTTCTATATCATAGTGCAGCTGCGGAACAGTACGTCCACAGTATTTGCAGGGAACGGAAGTTTGTAATCCCTTGCAAAAATCCCCTGTACGATATCGAACTACCGTTGATCCACGCCAATCGAGCGCAGTATATACGACTTCGCCCATTTCACCTTCTTTTACAGATTTTCCATCTGAATCAACAAGTTCAATATGTTCTAGATCGGGGTAAAGGTGATAACCGGATTCTTCGTGACACTGCACCCATGCCGTTTTTGCTTCAGTAAAGGCATATGTCGATAAAATTTTGATGTTTTTAGCCCCAAGCTGGCTCAAAAATTCTTTATATTTTTTGCGCAAACCAGGGTTGACACGTTCTCCGCCAAGTAAGACAAACTTTAAACTGGAAAAATCTTTTTTTTGTTCGACTGCGTCGCGGAGCAGGTGGTAACCATAGCCAGGCATAATAAGAAGGATAGTTCCTTTTAATTTCTCGACTGATTCTATGATTCGTTGCGTGCCCATCACCTTGCCTCCCCCCGTTGGAAGGCTTAAAAGCCCAATATTTCTTGAGGCGTAATAACCCAACCAAAAAGCTAAATGAGGCGCAAAGGGAAAGGCGTTTATCAACACATCGTCTTTGCTCGCGCCGATCGTTTCGAAAATTCGATTTGCGGTATCACCAAGTGCTTCCAAATCCTGATATGAATAAAGGAACGGAATCTGCATTGTACTCCGACCCGTGGTGAAGTGGATATGAATTGGCTTAAATTCTCGCTCTAGCTCAGCTTTAACATCTTCTCCAGCGATCTTTTTCAATAATAAGCCAACGACTTTGCTACTCGGGCTGTACTTTCGAATCAGCTTTTCATTGGGTTGTAATATGAAATCTCGTGACTTAGCTGCATTATCTTCAGTCGGTAATAAGTCCAATTTGCTGCTAAATGGGAGTTTCGACAGATCTTCTGTGGTGGAAAATTGAGTAAATTTTAGTTTATTTTGTTGCAAGACCGCCCGATAGTGCGGATGAAACGGTAATAAATGTCGAAAAAAATATTTCAACCTATTATTTTGGATTGCCCTGATCTGAGCTGGTCGTGCATAAGAAAGTTTTTGCCATGACTCCATGGTCGGCCCATCCTTTTAAACCTTACGACCAGCTTAGCATGAAATCAGTGATGAAACTATAAATCAGGCGGCGATATTGCCCGGTATGAAGCTCGTGGTGGGATTCACTGATCCAAATCAGCTGCTTGTTTTTGGATTTTAGATGGTTAAAGGCAAAACGACCGCTCGAAGGCATGATTAAACCATCCTCGACTGATTGAATGATCAGGGTGGGAGCAGTGATTTTCCGCAAATTACGTTCCGTTACAACAGACATTAAATAGAGTATCTGTTTCATGCTTTTAATAGGGATTTTAACGTATGAATGAGTTGGGCCGGCAATAATAATGTCTTCATCAAGTGTTTTAGCAATCGGTTTACTAAAAAATCGAATTCCGAGCAAACTATATATATGAGTACCAAAAACGATGAGCCAATGCTTATGGAGCCAGCGGGGGACTCCAATTAATACCAGCCCGTCAACTTTTCGGTTAGCAGCGACATGGCAGGCTAGATTCGCGCCAAATGAAGCACCGATGACTAAAATTTCATTGCAATCCTTTTTTAAAATATCAAATGCAGTTTCTGCTGATGTGACCCAATCTTTCCAAGTAGTTTTTTCGAGTTCCTCCGGGCTTGTTCCGTGTCCCTCAATTAACGGCGCTGAAACCGTATAATCAGACTCCGCCAATTTTATGGCTAACTCACGATAGATGTAAGGGGTGCTTGTAAATCCATGGAGCAAAAGAATGCCAACCTTTCCACGACGGTAGTAGAAGGGTTTTGCAAGCTCAGCGTGAGTAGGCGCTTTTTTTGACATAAAAATCAATGTTTATAATTCTATTATACACATAGTACGGATGAGCAAAACCAGGTTTGACATTCAGGTTAGAGAGAGTATGTTAAAAGGGTAAATGAAAACCGAGAGGAGCATAGATGGCGGATGGTGAAGCATTTCAATCAGTTTTAATTATTGACGACGATTTAACGTTACGTGAGATGTACGAAGAATATTTAAAAGCCTCAGGATTTAATGTGATTTCGGCGCAAGATGGTGAGGAAGGATTAGCTCGGGCTAAAGAGAGCATTCCATCCGCTATTTTACTTGACTTAATGATGCCGAAAATGAACGGGATTGAAGTACTTCGTCACCTAAAAGCCGATGATAATACTAAGAATATTCCGGTGATTGTGTTTACAGCCTTAATTCAAGATCTGGAAAAGCAGGAAAGTTTTGCGGCCGGGGCCTCAGACTATGTTGTTAAAACAGAAGTTACCCCGAAAGCAGTTTTAGATAAAATTCATCAATTTGCCGGTGGTGATGCAGATGATACAACTGCCACTCCCGCATCTCAACCAGCTGAACCAAATACGCAATCTCCCAGACCTGTTGCTCCTCCTCCTGCAGTTTCTGGGATTCCGCAAGCTCCTCCGCCAGCTGGCGGACCACCTTCGAATCCTATGCCCACGCCTGCACCTCAATCACCACTAACCCCTCCTCAAACCGCACCGCCGCCACTCCCGCCAACGCAATAAAAATAAGAAAAACAGCTTCGTACAAGATTAACCCATTCGACTGCACAGCATTGTTTTGAGTGTAGTCGAAGGATTGACAAAGAGGTGTTTTTGTGCTATAATATTACTATTCTTTAACAGGTTAATCGGCACTATTTAGTGATAGATTTTCGGAGGTCAATCCTCCACTGACTTGGCCATGGGCCATAAGAGTATTCGATGAGAAGATTCATTACAGCCGTACTGTTTCTGTCCCTCGCCCTGCCGGCTCTCGCCGCACCGAAGAAGTTCCCGCTATCAGATCACCAATTAGTAGGGAAGTGGACGAAACGATCCTTGGGCGATGTTGACCTCGGAGTTTTTACTTTCTTTCCAGACGGAAACTTTAGGTTCGAGACTATCCAGGGAATCTGGAGATCTACAGGACCTCAGTGGATTGAGCTGCGCTTCACCAAAACGAATGAAGTTGCGAAATGGCATTGGGATCAAGGCATTCATTCGGGTGAGCAATCAGTCACAGTCTTCGACGCGAGGGACGTTAAGCAAGACGACTTTCAGCTCATCCCAGTTGTTTCGCCAGGTAAATCAGTTCCGGGAGTCGCTAATCCGTTTTCGGCCATCGTCGGGAAGTGGGACAAGGGTCCAGTTCCGATCACCTTGGAAAGAAGTGGTAAATTTATTTTCGGCACCGGCAGAGATGTTTCGATAGGAGTTTGGAAAACCACCGGTGTCAACTGCATTGTTTACCAGTTCAAAGGTAAACAAGTGACAGCGAACTGGAAGATAATCGAGAATGGGCATAGGTTAGTAATGTCTCTCACTATTCCAAATGAGAAGCCTATGACAGCAAACTTCTGGCGTTAAGTCTCAAACCTCGAAGCCCAGGACAATGACGTCCTGGGCTTTTTAATTCGAAGGTTTCAGGGCCTGGATAAACACATCGGTTGGGACAGAAACTCGACCAAGCTGACGCATTTTACGTTTACCTTCCTTTTGTTTTTCTAATAATTTGCGTTTACGAGTCACGTCTCCGCCATACAGTTTGGCAGTGACGTCTTTTCGCATGGCCGGGACATTTTCACGAGCGATAATCTTACCATTAGCCGCAGCTTGAATACTGACTTCAAACATCTGTTTGGGAATTAAATCTTTCAGGCGTTTGGTTAAAATTCTGCCCCGAGACTCTACTTGATTGACGGGCACGAGCTGAGTGAACGGTGAGACTTTATCACCGGCAATGAGGATGGATAATTCAACCAACTTACCTGGACGATAACCGATGAGGTCATATGATAACGATGCATAACCTGCCGTGATACTCTTTAGCTGATCGTTAAAATCTAAAATAATTTCGGCTAACGGAATATCGTATTCGAGGATGGCTGTTTTGTGAGCAGTATCGCCATCGGACGTATCTGTTCCCAGATAGTGCATCGATTGATATTCCCCACAACGAGTTTCCACTAAATCCATAATTTGACCGATATAGGCGGGCGGCGTAACAATCTCTGCTTTAATCCACGGTTCTTCGTACCCATTAATCGTATCACCATGAAAGGCGACTTCGGGGGTTGTAATAATTAATTCAACATTAAATTCGCGTTCAAGACGCTCTTTGGTAATTTCTAAGTGGAGCAGTCCCAAAAATCCGACGCGAAATCCCGCACCGAAAGCTTCGGAATAGTGTGGTTCGTATGCTAATGCGGCATCGTTGGCAGATAGCTTTTCTAAAGCCGTGCGTAAATTAAGCGTGTCGCTTTCAGCACTAAAAAGAGAGGCGTAAACCATTGGTTGTGGTTGATGGTAGCCAGGTAATGCTGTCTCTGCCGGGTCAGATAATAACGTCATGGTATCTCCCACCCGACAATCGGCGACCCGTTTCAACCCAGTCACAATATAACCTATATCTCCTGCCTGTAATTCATTAATTGGTTTAGGCGTGATTTGCATTACGCCGACTTCCTCAACCATAAATGATTGTTGATTGGCCATCATTTTTATGGTGTCGCCAGCTTTGATCGAACCACTCATAACGCGTACATGAGCAATAACTCCGCGGTAGGAACTGAATTGCGAATCAAATACGAGCGCGGTTAGAGAGTTATTAGCGGCTTCTTTTGGAGCAGGGACATCGCGAATAATGCGCTGTAACAGTAATTCCACACCTTGACCGGTCTTTCCCGAAGCGAAAATAATCGAATCAGGATCGCATTTTAGCAATTCCGCTAATTCAAAGGCCACGCGCTCAGGTTCGGCGTTAGGTAGATCGATTTTATTGACGACAGGAATAATCGTTAACTTATGCTTTTGTGCGACCGTCAAGTTAGCTAACGTCTGAGCCTGGATGCCTTGGGTAGCATCAACGAGCAAAATGGCTCCTTCTACCGCCGCCAAAGAACGAGAAACCTCGTATGAAAAATCGACATGTCCGGGGGTATCTATAAGATTCAGAGCGTATTCTGAATCTTCAATGTCAAAATCCGAATTAAAAATGCCAAAATCATCTTTTTCATTCGTCATTTGGCCTTTGTCATTCGGGATTCTGTACGTCATATGGACAGGCTGGAGCTTAATGGTAATGCCGCGTTCACGCTCAAGGTCCATTGAATCGAGCATTTGTTCTTTGAGCTTATTCTTTTCAACTAATCCGGTCAGTTCTAAAAATCGGTCAGCCATCGTCGACTTACCATGATCAATATGAGCGATAATACAAAAATTTCGCGTCGGATTCATAACAGGGCAATTATACTCGATATTCGGGTAAAATTATAGTCTTAAGCCAGTCCTTCGTCCCCGGCTATTTCTTCACTATCGGGGAGAGAAATGGCACGAGCCGCTCGTTTGGGCCAGAACCAGAGAAGTTCGTTTCGATTAAACAAGAATGAGAGCGAAAGGTAGACTGTAACACCCACAATACCGGCTGCTACCAAGGCGATAAAGAGCGGAATGATTTTAGCCGTACCCAACCCTGCTGTGTTCGTGAGCGTGCCTTCACTCACGACTGATAACGTCAATCGAGCAAGCAGGCCAGATATGATGGCAAAGGCTCCGGCGATGCCAATAGTCTCGACCACACTTGAGATAGTGAGGAGCTTGGGGTACTTCGCCATGAAAACAGCAAGTAATATGATAGATTCGGTAATCGTCCCAAGGGCGAAGGCAAGTGATAGAGCAGGCACATCGTGAATCTTTCCAGCTAAGAACCAAGCCAAAGTAATAGCCACAGCCCCACCAATGATTGAAATAATCATTGGCCGTTTGGTGTCCTGCCTGGCATAATAGGCTCGAATCATTATTAAGTTAAACCCTTGTGATGCCAGCGCGAGAATGAACCAACTAAAAGTATCAATCGCCCGAATAGTATCAGTCCAGGTTTGATGATTCAGGGCCAAGTACAGGCGAATAATATGGGCTCGTAGAATCCAAAGCAAAACCATTGATGGGATGATGAAAAACAGCATACCCCGAAGGCTTTCCGTGAGAAGGGCATTATATCTTCGATCGTCTTTATCGCTGGTGGCAGCTCCTAACATCGGGAAAACGGCTGTGCCAATAGAGGCGGCAAAAATTGCGACGGGCGTGGTTTGAACATTATTGGTGAGTGAAAAAATTGATACCGTGCCGCTCGGTAAGAACGATCCAATGCGAGTAAAGAAGAGCAATACCAGCTGCATCATACCTAAGCTGACTGATCGAGGGACCATCAGACTGATCACCCGTTTGATTGATTTATCCATTGGATCGAATATAAAGGTCGGGCGATATCCCGCGCTTCGTAACGCTGGAAGTTGGACTAACGCATGTAATGCTGCTCCAATCACAACGGCCCAAGCAACACCATTTACACCAAAATACGGCACTAAAAAGCCGCCAACAATAATCGAAGAATTATAAACAAGAGGAGCAATAGCATAGGCGAAGAATTTTTTATGAGCATTGAGAACTCCACCAAAAACGTAAGAGACAGCAAAGAAGAAAGGGGAGAGGAGCAATACTCGAGCTAAAGGTACGGTATTGGCAATTTTCTCCGGAGGGAATCCCGGTAGAAAATGGGGAAGAATTTGCGGCATAAAAATAAACAGCACCGATCCCAGGACAGCGAGAATAATGAGGGCTGAGTTGATGAGATTATGCGTTAACTTCCAAGCTGCATCATCACCCTGGTTTGTTTTAATATCCAAATAGACCGGAATAAAGGCTGAACTTATCGCGCCGAGAATAAAGAGATTAAACAGAAAGTCAGGTAAGCGAAACGCCGCATAGTAAGTATCAAGAATCGAGAGAGGCAGGGAGTTAGCTAAGATGAGGTCACGAAGAAAGCCTAATATATTGCTTAGGAGCATTGTTACTACAAGCAAGGCCGCGGCCCCCTGGACGCCCTGCTCATTGTGCCACAACCGTTTGATCTTTGAGACCATATGAGTCCCACTATAACGTAAATCT
>JBGPML010000021.1:0-11412 GCA_041486955.1 Patescibacteria group bacterium | reverse complement strand
ACGTCTGAATTTAGGTATAATTAGTCTGTTTTAGACGGGTTAAATAATCCGTCTGATAGCATTATGGGCCATTAGCTCAGTTGGTAGAGCAACTCCTTTGCAAGGAGAAGGTCCGCGGTTCGAATCCGCGATGGTCCACCAGAAAAGCGCTAACCATTTATGGTTGGCGTTTTTCTAGTTAAAAAGGCGAATCCGAAAAGGCTTGTTCCATTGCTAATCCCGCTATTTTGTTAGGAAAGATGGTCATCAATAGACTTGCTATTTCTGGTTAAATAGTATAGTTTCGGTCTTGTGTCGCCACCGGTTATAAGAAGTCTAAAATGACGCCAAAAGAATTTATCTACAAACTCGTACAAGGCATGTTGCTGATAGCAATTACGACCTTATTTTTAGTACCCTATCTACGGGCCAGCACAGTGATGTACAAAAACTTTATTAGCTCGCGCCACGGAAAAGCGGCCACCATAGAGACAGCGCCACCGCCTAGCGCTTCAAATCAATCCTCTGTCAGTCCCAACGATGATTGGAGCCAAAAGCCTGTCATCTATACGGCAGATAACTTAGGCATCAATCTGCCTTGGCTTAATCTCCATAATGGCACGGAAGCAGTCAATTGGCTCAACACGAAGTATGACGGTCCCCTTATAGATAACGATCTTTCTGGAATTCAATCCATGGGCATTACGAGGATCAGATCGTTTTGTCAAATGGAGTCGATATTTAACTATTCTGACGGCGATTTTATATTAAACGAATCATACGCCAAGAATCTTGATGATTTTCTTGAAAGAGCTGATAGGCATAATATATCCGTAATTTGTGTTATGGGTGACGGCAATTATGAAGGCACCCCGGCTGATCTCGACGGTCATATGCATTGGGATCTTATTCAAACACCAGCCGGACTCAAGACGTATCGGAACGCCTATATCAGTTATATTAACCGGTTTAAGTCGCATAAGAATATCTTAATGTGGGAAATGGTGAATGAGCCATACGGCTCTATCGCCTGGTCCTATTCTGCCAAAGCGTTAAAGATTACCCCTAGCCAGGTTCACGTCTTTCTCCTGCAATCGTATCAGGCAATAAAACCCTTGACGGGCACCGTCCCCGTTGGCTTCTCTGATCTTGAAGAAGAACAACAATCAATGTATCGACTGTTTTCCGATCCAACAAAAAGAAAGGCCTTGGTAGATGATTGCACTGACGTTTACGCCATGCATATTTACCGTGCCAGCGCTGATCAGGTCGCTGATTTTCGTGGACTGACAGGCAAGCCAAAATGGACTCTCGAGTTAGGAGCATATAACTATGATGACTCCGAGGCCAAGGAGCACCCTATCCCAGCGGCGAATGAGCTCTACAATACGGATGAAAATTATATCGCCGTGACGCAAATCTCGCGTAAACTCTTAAATTCTGGCTTCAGTTTAATCATGCCGTGGGGTTTCGCTTCGAATGACGGGATGGTAAAGCACAACCCTGACGATTCTCATACCTTGCTTAAACTAGCCCAATTCATGAAAGACCAACTTCTTGGGCGATCACCAAAAGTTAAACTATGATCCCCATTAACCATTTAAGGAGATTAAAGCGTTTTTTTAAAGATAACGAAGTTAATTTACTCGCTTCTCTCTTATTCCCATTTATTGTCAGTTTTATTGTTGTGATTAACCACTTTGCCTGGGGACAACCCGACCAGCATTTAGACGCTCTGAGCCGGATCCAGGTTATGATGTCTTGGCTCTGGGTTCTTCCTCTCCCAGTTGCGCTTTTGTCTTTCTTGGGCATATTGCTCTATAAAAATGCTGCGTATCTGGAGGCTATCAACCGGACATCACTTTATGATCGCGCAATTTATTTTCGTTTAGTCACCCGTGGTATAAACCAGCCAACCGTCGTCCGAACAGTAAACAATGTGGTCGAAACCATGGAAGATTTTAACTTTGAACACGCCCTCAATATTCCCTATTACGTGGAAGTTGTCACGGAGAAAACCAACCCTCCATTAATGCATATCATTCAAAAGAGCCTATGGAGCCGTCACGTCATGGTGATTGAAAGACCGACTGAGTATAAAACAAGCCGAAATGCTTTATATAAAGCCAGAGCCCTGCAATATGCTCTCGATTGCTCCTTGGCCAAAGATAGCGACTGGGTTTTTCATCTTGATGATGAGTCGCAAATAAATAAACGAACCGTAACCGGCATTTTGGCGTTTGTCGCCCGGGAGGAAGAAAAAAATATGGCTGACCCGGCCTATAAACCACTAATCGGGCAAGGAACCATTCTCTATTACCGCAATATTCATCAAAGTCTGCTCTACACGTTAGCCGACTCAATACGAACGGCTGATGATATGGGACGATACTTCTTGCAATATTTTTTCGGCGTCTGTGTGTTTGGCATGCACGGCTCGTTTATTTTGGTCAGAAATAGTGTGGAGAAAGAGGAAGGCTTTGATTTTCACCCGGTTCATTGCATTACAGAAGACGCCTATTGGGGGCTTCGTATGATGCAACGAGGGTATAAATTCGGCCACGTGAGCGGTTTTTTGCATGAACAAAGCCCTGAGAAAGCCTCTGATTTTATTAAACAGCGGAGAAGGTGGTTCTTGGGGATATCCAAAGTGTTACAAGCAAAAGATATTCGATTCCGCTATAAGCTGATTCTTTTTTTTATGACTTTTTTATGGGCCTTATCTGGTTTAATTGTTCTCTACACCATGGTTAACATCCTTCATCCCGTACCAATTTCTGAATTAGTTGGCGTGTTAGCTTCTGTGGCTTTTGCGATCTATGTATTGATGTACACGCTTGGATTTTACGTTAATATGCAACATAGCGCTTTGCCCTTCTCCCGCAAAGTCGTATATCTATGTATGCTATTACTCTTAATACCAACGTTTTCGATTTTAGAAGCCTCGGGAGCGCTCTACGGTCTACTATATAGGCAGCTTGATTTCTACGTCATTAAAAAATAAGTTGGCCGGAGGTTATTTAGCTCCCTTTTGCCATCCTGTGAACGTCACTTTACAGGATGATCTTTCAGCAGTTGCTGGTGTAGAAACCATTGCTCGGGCTCCTCTCTTTGTCATATGATGGATTTATGAAGCGACAGACTACAGTTATTATTTCTCTTTTCGGAATTATAGTGATAGCGTTAGGGTTAATTTCCTATCGTGCGATGAAAAATAAGAGCACAAATCCAAATACCGTAAAAACATACATAAATACACAACTAGGATACCAATTTCAGTATCCTGGATCGGCCACACTTTCAGGCAGCGACGGGCAGGATAATGAGGTTGATGTAACCCAAAATCCCAATCAGGTTGATGTGCTATTACCGCATCAATCAATAGCCAATTTTTCCGTTGGGTATGTATCAGTTCATAATTTAAATGATAAGAATGACTATCCAGTCTTATCAGACCAATATCTCCAAAGCGATTTGGGCAAAACTCTGCGAATACACTCCATATAACGCCAGTTACCTTAAGCCGTGTTCACGGGGATAAAGTGGCTTCTGAAGAAAATAAGAATCGAGTCTGGTACTTCTTCCAACGATCGGGAGAGGACATTATCGAGGTCGATGTAGCAGAAAAAGAACCAGTTGCCCGATTAATCTTCCAATCTTTGGCATTTACATATTGAGCAAAGTGCCCATTATTAGATCCGATTTAAGGCGTCTCCCATAACAAACATCAGGATTATGAGAAAAGAGAATAGGCCGATGGCGACGTATTCATAACGCGGTTTTTTCTTCACTATGCCAAAAACTCCGAGAACCAATATAACCAAAAACATGACAAAAAGAAAAAGAGAGTACATACTGTCCTTTCTGAACGAGAATATACGCTTTTAGAGAAAAATGTCAATTTTTTGGTTTATTGAATGGCGTGGCCGCCGAATTGGTTGCGTAAGGCAGATAAAATTTGGCCGGTGTAAGATGGATGATCAGTTGAATCAACCCGAAACCGAAACGATTTAGCAATAATCGGAACGGGGACCTTCGATTTTTTACCGGTTTTGACGGTCCATTCACCCTCCCCAGTATGTTTAACAGACCCTGAGACTGTCTTTAGATCTTGTCCATACTCTTCAAAAGCGCCGGCCAACCATTTTGTTAGTCGAGATTCAATTACGCTTCCCGTATCGTAAATCCGGGTCGCATCCTGTAAATCTAGATTGTAATCTGAGGCCTTAAGGACGGCAAAACCTTCTGCCAAGGCTTGCATCATGCCATACTCAATCCCGTTGTGAACCATTTTGACAAAGTGGCCTGCGCCAACGCCAGGAAAGAATTGATAAGCATCATTTTTCGAAATAGCCTTAAATAATGGCTCTAGGCGGTCGTATATTTCTTTATCCCCACCAATCATCAAACACGCCCCATTTCGGGCTCCTCCGGGCCCACCAGACACCCCGACATCGATATAGTGAATACTTTTCGCCTTAAGCTTTTTGTAACGCGGGAGATCGTCTGCATAAAATGAATTACCGCCCTCAACCACAATGTCGTCACGGGAGAGGAGCGACACTATTCCATCTTTTCCAAAAAGATGGTCATCAATAACTTTGCCAGCTGGAAGCATCAGCCAAATAACGCGCGGTGGGGTGAGTTTGCCAACCAGTTCCTCAAGAGTTTTCGCTGCCTCAAGACCGTCTTTTTCCATGTCTAACGCTACTTGTGTGGTGCGGTTATAGCCCACAACTCGCCACTTTTTGTCGAGGAGGTTTCGTGCCAGCCCGGCGCCCATCTTACCTAAACCGACAATGCCAATCTCTTTTTTCACACAGCTCCTTTTTTTTGACCGTAGTGGAAATACACCTAGACGACAAGCCCTTCAGTTGAGGTGATGAGAATGCTACTATCAAAGCATGAAAAAGATTCCAAACACCAATATTACCTACAGAACGGCGAAGGATGGGGCGGCGTTAGCCAAACTCGCCAGTTCAGCGTTAAGTGAGCATATTATTAGGGCAAAAAATCAATCGGCGCTTTTCTTAAGTTCCGGTGGCTCATCAATCCCATTACTCGATATGTTGCCCGACGAGGCACTCGGACCGCATCTCACGTTTGGCATGCTCGACGATCGTTTTACTCCTGATCCCAAGCGAAACAACCTGGCCCAAATAATGACCTTGGATTTTTATAAACGAGCGAAAGCCAAAGGGACTAAATTTATTTCTACCATTCCAAAATCTGGCGATACCTTAGCCTCAGCCGGAGAGCGGTTGAATCGACAACTCCACGCTTGGAGGCGTAAGCATCCAGATGGATTTATTGTTGTCACTCAGGGTGTAGGACCGGATGGGCATACAACGGGAATACTGCCATATCCAGAAGATCCCCAGCTATTTCAAAAGCTGTTTTTTTCACGGAAATGGGCTATGGGCTACAATGTTGGCAACAAAAGTCCTGAGCATGAGCGCCTGACTGTTACGGCGACTTTTCTGATCAAAATCGTTGATTACACCGTAACATTCATGTCTGGCCAGGCAAAACAGGAGGCGGTTGAGAAAATCGTCAGTCCAACAGGGGAACTGGCTGCAGCACCATGCCGCATCCTGCGTGAGGTGCACGAGAACGACCTATTCTATGACGGTAAAATTGTAATCTAAAAAACGACGACGAGCCGAAACCCATCGTCTGATTAGCTGTGATTTTACCTATCATATGGGTTCCCGAGTCTCCACATATGAAGGTTGATGACTGAAGGCGAATGGATAAACCCAACCGCCCCACTTAATAAGGAAGCCGGCCCATAAGTGAGATGATGGGGCGGTCGGTTTGACTTTTCAGGTAATTGCGAGCTTGCTATCGAGCGGTTAGTTGCCGTGATGTATTCTGTTGGCAGCCAATGCTTATAACGCAATAGCACAGAACGGGCCTGGTTCTTCGAATAGAAAAGATGAAGTTGGTCCCCTTCATCCCACAAAATGGCCAACCCGTATGGTTCAGTTTTATTTTGTGGGGTGAAAAAACACTTCACTTCAGGTCCTGGCGGTACCTTGCGATACAGTTCACGCCGACAGCCGCCATGGACTTGATGCATCCGCTCCATCGCCTCCCCAAAAATCTTGGCAATAACACCTGTCAACACAATCGGCAGGTATGGCGGTTGCTCAGGGTAAGGAAACTCTCTCGCTTGAGCAATTTTTTGCGTAAGCTCGCCATATTCAAGCCCCGCGTCTTGCAAAGCTTGAATCATGTCATCTTGACGAAAGCTGATGACTATTTTACAGGTTGGGTCTCGTTCGTCGAGCGACTTGAATGCAACCAAACCCTGTTTTGCCTCACCCACAGGATGGAGAGTCACGATAACGGTGCGCATAACCTTCCCCCTTTCATCATGCGATTGAGCCTTGACTCCTCTATTTTATTTACACCTTGGTTGAATTTTTGTATACTGCGCCTGTCATCGAACGACTGCCACGTGAAAGGGGTAAGCATCGTGTTGTTTCCCAGGGAAGATGGTCATGTCGGTGTAGGGATCATTATATTCATTCAGGAAACTGGGTTGAGTGAGGTAGAAGTTTTAGCTCAGCTTCAACTTCACGGAATTGATCCAACCAGCATTAGAGATGAAACTCCATTGTTTCCGCGCACTGCCATCGAATTAGTTAAGACATCTCCGTTACCAATCCCGAGTTCAGAGGGATATCTTACTCTTAATGAGATGATCCCATTGGTTGGTCGCCGAGAAAAATGGATCAAGCGGGCGCTTGACGCAGCGGGCGCGATTGGCGAGTATCGTCGAGACTCACAAAACCGGATTGCGATCCGATATGCTCGCCGATGGGTCAGTATCCTGCGCCGTAAGGCTAGACTTGTACCGCCGGCTAAAAAAAAGCAAATTACAATTGGGGGAATAGCTCGTCAAATTGGGTGGGTGCACGGGAGGGTGCAAAGACGACTCCACTTGCTCGGTATTGTTGGGGAAATATGTCGGGATCGGATGAACCGTGAGAGGGAATACTTCCCAGCCGAAGTCCTGGCTCTTTTCAAACTCCTTAACATAGACGATATAGCGCGTGAGCTTAAGCTTCCGTTCAAGTACGTCAAAGAAGAGATTGCTAGCCTCGAAGCAAAAGGTGAGGAACGGACGAGTGTCGATGGAAAAGTAACTATTTTTTATCCACCGACAATCCTTGACCTCATTTCGCCATTCATCGCTAACCTGAGCGATCTACCCCCGACCTTCTCTAAGTACCGGCTCACCCAAGAAGTATGCATCGGTACTAATCGATTAGATAAGATTCTCGAAGAGCTTGGTATCGAGGGGCAGAAGAAGATCAAAGGGAAGCAAATGGTAGTAGAGTATTTCACCCCCAATGACCTCGTCCGAGTCAAAGAATACCTTGGACGATAAGCTCTCCGTTGCAACGGAGAGCTATTATTTTCTCGATTTTGCTAATAACTTCTTCAACTCGCTTAACGAACGCGTATTAAGTATGTCTTTTTTCTCGAGCCAGCCGCGTTTGGCGTAATGAACGCCGGTTTCTAAAACCGAAAATCCGTTGATGCTATGAGCATCTGAATTAATACTGATTAAAATGCCAAGTTCCTTCGCCCTTTTACATTGAACGTCATTTAAGTCCAATCGTTCGGGATTGGCATTGAGCTCGAGATAATTCCCACGGTCTTTCACGGCTTTGATAACCATTTCTATATTAACAGCATAGCTTTCACGACGGCCGATTAGCCGGCCAGTCGGATGGCCCAGAATGGACACGTATGGATTGCTAATTGCTCGAATAATTCGCTCAGTTTGTTTGTCTTCACTCAATTTAAAGAGACTATGAACCGACGCGACAACAATATCTAATTCTTTTAACGCCTCATCCGGCAGATCGAGAGTGCCATCTTCGAGAATATCCACCTCTATCCCTTTAAGTACGGTAAAATCCTTGAGAGTAGCGTTTAACTGATCGATTTCTTCACAGCGTTTCAAAAGATCTTTGGCGGTAAATCCATGGGCCATAGTCAATCGTTTGGAATGGTCCGTATTAGCTAAATATTCCAGTCCAGAAGCTTTGGCGGCCTGAGCCATTTCCTTTAGACTGTTTTTACCATCAGTGGCATTGGTATGAGAATGGAGATCACCGCGTAAATCTGATGGCTCAACAAACCTGGGGAGGTGATGTTTCTCGGCCGCTTCAATTTCACCTCGGTTTTCCCGTAATTCTGGTGGAACATATTCAAGCCCGAGAGCCTTATAAACTGATTCTTCAGTTTCGCCGGCGATAGCTTTGCTGCCTCGAAAAATTCCATACTCATTTACTTTAAGCTTTCTTTCGATCGCACGTTTTCGGAGAGCCACGACGTGAGCTTTACTGCCGGTGAAGTAGTGAACAGCAGCGCCATAACTTTTATTTGGTACGACTCGCACGTCAACTTGAATACCTTGTTTCAAAATAACTGTCATCCGCGTCGGACCTTGAGAAACTATACGGGAGATCTGACTGTAATTCGTCATTTTTTCCATGACGCTTTCGGCTTTCTTAGCCGTCACTACAAAGTCTAAATCGCCAACAGTTTCCGTCCACCGGCGATAACTGCCACAGACTTGAACTTGCTGCACTCCGGAAATTGCCTTCAGATATTTGACTAAGTCTTCAGCATAAGGGGCAACATGGGCCCGAATGTGTCGCTCGTTGATAACCTGACGGTCAGTTACCCCGTCGGCAATCAGCGTTTCAGTTTTGCTACCAAATCCCTCGAGCGAGCTAATCTTGTGGTTGGCAATGGCTTGTTGGAGTTGAGGTAACGTCTTAATATGAAGTTTTTTATAAAGCGTTTGGACCCGTTTTGGCCCAAGTCCAGGAATTTGTAAGAGGTCAGTTAAAGTTTCGGGCACTTTCTTTTTCTGCTTAGCTAAAAAAGCCATCTTGCCCGTTTTTACCACCTCTTCGATTTTATTCGCTAAGTCTATTCCTACGCCAGCGATTTGATGCAAGTCCTCTGAGGCGTCAACTAAGCTAGACGCTTCACGCGGAAAGTCGCGTAAACTTCGCGCAGCGTTGCGGTAAGCCCGAATCCGAAATGGATTGGCATTCTGCAGCTCAAGCAGATTGGCAATTTCTTCAAATTGTTGGGCAATTTCCTGATTGTGTATAGGCATATATTCAGGCTAACAAAAAACGCTCAAGAAAACATCGGCAAATTCAAAGATAATTCGAGAATTGCCGGTTAAACCTGTTAGAGATATAATAGGTATGAAATATTACGTGCCAGCCCCACAAGGGGATTCCCTTCGGTCATAGCTCGGTCGGTACAGTCCTGAGCCAATATATAAGATAACATGGGTTAGAAATCGTTTGTATGGGGATATAGCTCAGCCGGTAGAGCGTCGCATTCGCATTGCGAAGGCCGTGGGTTCGAATCCCGCTATCTCCACCAAACGATTTCTAACTAAATAAGCATTCGCATTGCTGAGGTAAGGGGTTCGACTCCCCTCAGGTCCACCATCGAATTAACGGGTTAAACGCCCGTTTTTTCGTACCCCGAAACCTTGGGGGAATCGAACTTCGTTACTTCGTAAAGGTGAAAGTCGCGATTATCTTACTGATCACATCCTCGTCTAGGCCAACTTCATTTCGGATTTCGTAGAAACTTTTGTCTTTGACGAATTGGATCAAGTGATACTCCCCGAAGCCACCTACGTCATAGCGCGTGGCAGTAATGCCTGCAATTGTAACATCGGTCATTTTCTTTGCGTCTGATGGGAGAAGATCAAATCCGGTATCTTTTTTCTGCCAATCCGCTAGTGTAGTAACTTTCGAATCAAAGGATGGAATTATTTTCACGTGTGTCGGAACTGAAGTTGTTACCTGAATAACATTCTTACCGTTCTGGCTTACGAATTTGCCAACGTTGTAGGTGACTACTAAAGCTCCTTCTCCCTCTTGATCCATTGCTGCGCCGTAACCATCTGGCAGCTCAAACTGAAGATTGAGGTTGGTTTTGGGAGTACTATAGTTAGCAAGCGAGTATTTTACGATATTTGCTGTGGCCGCTGTTGATTTCTTCAAGTCAGCGATTTGGCTTTGCAGATCTTCAGTGGCCTTATCTTTAGTGGCCTTTTCAGTCGTAAGGGTGCTAACTTGAGTCTGCAATGCTGTCTTGTCTGTTATGGCCTTATTATTTACGAAGTAATACGTTCCGCCACCAATCACTAAGGTGGTAACCAGCACTGTCAATATCATTTTTCCCATTGAGTTCATGTTATTTTTCTCCATTTACTCAATCTTACAATGCCGGATTTAATTCCACAATGAGTAACATATTTACTTGCTACTTATATCCAAGCCATTAAGTACTCTGCAAGCTCTTGGTGAAAGTTCAACCTTATTCCCCCCACCTCCACCATCGAATTAACGGGTTAAAAGCCCATTTTTTCGTTTCCTGAGACCTTAGGGGAATCGAACTTCTACTTTTGGAACGAGATGCTTTTTGCGACTTGACCAAGATAATCAGCTGAAACATCCAGCCCATCTTGTAGGTTATACGCAACCATTAGGGCTGTTTCTTTATTGGCCGTGTATGTGCCAACATCAAAGATGTAAACCGACCATGTCCATTGATCGTGTAGATCGACGGCGAAGTCCAGTTTATATCCACTGACCCCAGAATCCGATGTGAATGGAGTGCTTTTGCTTGGGCCAGTGCATTTAGCTGAAGTGTCAACCAATTTTGATTGACCACCCCATTTATTGCAAATCTGACTAGCCATTGCTGATGCTGCTTCCAAAAAAGATTTTCCTTCAAGGCTAGGTGTAAAATCTTTTGCTCGTAAGAAGGTTGCTTCGATAGTTGGATTAGTTCCAGCGGCTGCTCGATAACCAAAGCCAGGCGCAAAGAAATCACTCGAGGTAGTTTCGTCCAGTCCTTTCATCGAGGTTACTGAGTAAGAGCTGCCAGTTGATGGATAACTAAATTTCAATCCGTAGCCTTCTTGGCCAGAAAAGGTTTTATACGCTGCTGAGGTATTGGTGTTCGCTGGTTGAGGGGGTTTGTTATTACTGGTAAGGTAATACGTCCCGCCACCAACTACTATGGTCGTAACAACGACTGTCAATACCATTTTCCACATTGAGTTCATGTTATTTGCCTCCATAACTCAATGATATAATGGTAGACTTAACTCCACAAGGTCTCCCATATGTACTTGCTACTCATATCCAAGTCCTTAAGTACTCGGCAATTGCTTTATGGTTCACCGTAATTCCGCTAAGGTCCACCAGGGAAAGTTAATAAATAAACAAGGAGTTGTATGAAATACATTCTGATTACGTATCGTTTTGAGGAAGGCATTGAGGCAGACTGGCAGCAAGAAATTAAGCGTTTTATTATGGCATTGCAAAACGATCCAGAGTTAAAAGACAAGATTACCTATCGTTGCTT
>JBGPML010000020.1:0-11969 GCA_041486955.1 Patescibacteria group bacterium | reverse complement strand
GTAGCCGCTCCGACTAAGACGCCATTTATTACGCTTATGACTTGTTATCCAATTGGATCAACCAAGCAGCGATTTATTGTTCAAGCTGCCCTTATCTCGAGTCCAGACAAACCAACCGCTATCACCGCCACACCGTTTACTGTGCCGGAATTTCGTTTTCGCTAAGAATCTATTACTTCTTTTACTGTATTGCTTTTTGATAGACCGTGTCACCATCTTGATAGATGAGTGTTTTGCCATCGCTCGTGACCGTAAATGGCTCCGAAGTATCCGAGCCGAGGGTGGCTAATAAAGTATCATTGCTCCCATCGCGTTCAATAATGTGAATTTCTCGATCAAGTTGAAACATAATATGACTGCGAATTCGATTCCGGCCTTCATACCAGATAGCCTGATTAATTGGGTTAGAATAACGCCCAATCAGCTCGAATTGTTCGGCCGGGACAGCAATTGGGTAGGTTCGGACAACTGGTTTTACCCAGAGTTCATTGCCGCGTACATCCATGTCTGTATAGTCAGCTTTACTGCTCGTATCTTCAGCTAACTGAGCTTTTTGTTCCGGCGTAGCTATTTTAGATAGAGTATTGCTAGGGAAGAGTACGATCCAAGGATTAGTAACCGCTTCTCCAGCCTGTAATTGGAACGTCTTGGTCCAAGGAAAATAACCGGCTTTTTCGATGGCAACCGTATATTGCCCTGGTAACAAGTAAGGAAGGGGAATTTCTTCACGAGTATAATCTTTTGCGACGTCGTCTAATCGTACCGTAACTGGCACATTTTTGACATCCAAGGTAATAACTCCTGTTTCTTCGAACCGAAAGGTGTTCTGATTAAAATAGTAGCCATTCGCACTGACGATGACGGCAGTTGAGATCAAAAGAAACAGCAATACAATAACAGCTTGGGCAAAAAAAGAGACAACTGTCCGTTGTGGTGAAGCCATATGTAGTATCAGTATGCCGTCTTAGGTTAACACGGTCAAGGATATACCAAGTCTTGCGAAATAGATTCGAACACGTTACTCTGTAAACATATGGTTAAATACGTTATTGAAGGTGGCCACAAGCTGCGCGGTGATGTAACAGTCAATGGTTCAAAAAATGCAGCTCTTCCCATGCTTGCTGCCACCCTTTTAACCGATGAAAAATGTAAGATTCATCGCGTTCCCATGATCAAAGATGTGCAAGTTTTTCTCGATATTTTACGTAACTTAGGAGCTGTCGTTGACGTTGAAGATCATACCGTTACTATCCAAACTCGTCAGCTCGTCACGACTCAAGTCCCCGATGACTTAGCGGCTAAACTTCGGGCTTCAGTGTTATTACTCGGTCCGTTATTAGCTCGAGTTGGTACTGTTACCATGCGTCACCCCGGTGGATGTGTATTAGGGAAACGTCCGGTTGGTACCCACTTTGACGGCTTGCAGGCGCTTGGTGCTCATTTTCAACAAGATGACCTTAGGTATTATGGCAAAGCCGCCCAATTAATCGGCAGCACCATGTTCTTAGACGAAGTTTCCGTCACCGCGACTGAGAATATATTAATGGCGGCTGTTTTGGCCCATGGCACAACGGTGATTGAGCCGGCTGCTACCGAACCACACATTGTCAATTTAGGCAAACTATTAATAGAAATGGGAGCCCATGTCGAAGGACTCGGGACTCATTCTATTACTGTTCACGGAGTGACAAAATTACACGGGGCAGAAGCCGCCGTTAATAGTGACGAAATTGAAACAGGAACACTTGCTATTGCCATCGGTATTACCCATGGCAACGCCACCATTCACAACATAGATCCGCACAATTTAGCCTCAATCTGTCATAAATTAAATCAAATCGGGATAATTCCCGAAATTGAAGGCACCAAACTCCATGTGAGCACCCATGGCACTTTTAAAGCCGCTCGTATTCAAATTGATACATGGCCTCGACTTCCTACCGATCTTCAGCCACAATTAACTGTCTTAGCCACCCAAGCCGAAGGCACTTCACTCATTCACGACTGGATGTACGATCGTCGTCTTCTTTATACTGATGAGTTGGTCTCCATGGGAGCAAACATTATGTTATGCGATCCGCATCGAGCGTTAGTCAGCGGACCAACGCCTTTAAAAGGTAAGACAATAATCAGCCCCGACATACGAGCTGGTATGGCTTTTGTGTTAGCGGGTCTGATCGCCAGCGGCAAAACCACAATTGAACAGGCGCACTTGATCGAACGTGGTTATGAAACAATAGATCAGCGTTTGAACGAACTCGGCGCTCATATTGAAAGAATTGAAGACTAAAACTTTTTTCTACGGCCAGGCGGTAGCTTTTTTTGTGGTTTACGCATACAATTCGGTCGAATTGAGACAATCATGTTTTTAAAGCGATTGGGCATTGATTTAGGTACTGCCTCGGTTTTAGTTTACGTACCTTCTCGGGGTATCGTCATTCAAGAGCCGAGCGTTGTTGCTCTAGAAACAATGGACAATAAAATAGTAGCTATCGGAACTGAAGCCAAAAAAATGCTGGGGAGAACACCTGATAGCATCGTTGCCGCCTACCCGTTGAAAGACGGTGTTATTGCGAATTATCGCATTACTGAGGCAATGCTTCGACACTATATTAATCAACTCTCGAGCCGAGTTCGGTTGTTTAAACCGGATATTATGATTTCTGCTCCTGCAGGAGTCACCAGTACGGAACGTCGAGCCGTCACTGACGCATGTATTCAGGCTGGAGCTCGAAACGCGTATATCATTAAAGAACCATTAGCCGCCGCGTTAGGGGCAAACATTCCGATTGCGTCACCAAGCGGCAATATGATCGTCGATATTGGAGCCGGTACGACCGAAGTGGCAGTAATCGCTCTTGGCGATATCGTGGCTTCAACGAGTGTACGGGTTGGTGGAAATCGCTTTGACCAAGATATCAGCAACTATATCCGAAAAAAATATAATCTCGTTATCGGTGAACAGACTGCCGAAGATATTAAACTTCGTGTCGGCAGTGTTCTTCCTTTAACAAAAGATTTAACTCTTGAAATCTCTGGCAGTAATGCAATTAGCGGGTTACCTGAAAGTATTTTAGTCACGTCGAGTGATGTGGTTAATGCGGTCAAAGAAGCCCTCAATGAAATTATTGGGGCGGTTAAAGTTGTGTTACAGAAAACACCGCCTGAATTGGCTGCTGATATTATGGATAAGGGCATTGTCATGACGGGTGGCAGCGCTAAATTCCTGAAAATCGATGAACTGTTTACCAAAATTACTGGCGTGCCATGCCAAGTCGCTGATGAGCCGGAATTGTGCGTTGTGAAGGGTACCGGAATTGCTGTAGATCATTTGGATGAGTATAAACGCTCCATGCTCTGGACAAAATAGTCCTCAGCCTTATTTGACGATTGGCTGCGTCAAAATCTCTGGGCCTCATTCAACGTACGTTAGAGTACGTCTCATTTCTCTCCTCGATTTTTCCTTGCCACTCATTCAAATAATACTGAGGCTGGCATTGATTGATATGATGACTTGTAATCTATCCAAATTTGTAAAAGTCATAGCTTTTTCCAATTCTTCATCGGAATACATCAACTAAACAACTTCTTAGTATTTAAATCAGGGTTGACAACCACACGCTGAGCTATTAATCTTAATATCTATGCAACTCTGTCAGTGGAACCACATTTCATTTGTAAAGCGAGCCATTATGATGGGTCCGCTTGGTGATTGTGTGTAACAACTGACGTTTTGCACGTATCTCATCATCGGACCCCGGCTCAACCGGGGTTTTTTGATTGACACGAAAGGGGAGAGCACTTCATGACGCAGGCGATTGCTACCACAAAGGACGAAATTCTGATGCGATGTGGAGATGAGGTTGCCGAATGCTTGGATGAAACCTGCAACGGTAGAGTATACAAACTCCAGGCATCTCGCTCGAAGCATGTCTGCCCTTGCTGCCAACGGACATACGTTTTCGCGGCGCGGAATCCCCAGACAATCAATCAGCTTAGCGCAGCAGGGGCTATAGTGCGAGACATCCCCAACCCGAATTGTGGGCGTTCGAAGGATACCTCACACCCGCCAACACTGCCGGCCGTCCTCGTCTGGACACAGAGAAAGTTTAGTTTGAGGCGACGAGCGAAAAAAGTGCCAGGGCCGCTGTGGGCATTGATGTAACCCAATTTTCGGTCTATTTGACCGCCACAAGGCGGGGCTTGCGAGCCCCGCCTTATTTTTAACCCATAAACTTGCTAAACTATGGGTATGATTATCGGAATTGATGCGTCACGAGCATTAAAGCCCCATCGAACCGGCACGGAAGTGCATAATGCGGAAATTATTAAGCATTTAGTTAAAATTGACTCAAAAAATACCTATCGTCTCTATGCGAACCGCGAACCGGAAGGCGATATGCTTAATTTAGGTCCCAATGTTGAGTGGCGAATCATGCCATTTCCGCGAGGCTGGACGCTCTTTCGACTGTCTTGGGAAATGCTCATCAAACCGCCGGATGTCTTATTCATTCCGGCCCATATCCTGCCAATTATTGCGCCAAAACGGTCGGTAGTTATGATTCACGATATTGGGTTTGATCATTTCCCGGAACTCTATAAATGGACGGACAAACTATATCACCGCTATGCCGTCCGGTTTGCCAAATTGTTTGCTTCGCATATATTAACTCCGACAGAATTTACGCGTCAGGATTTGCATCAAAGACACAAGATTCCTTTACACCGCATGACTGCTGTTCATCACGGGTTCGATAGTCAGCAATTTCACCCGATCCAAGGCAATGAGTCTTCGCCAGTTAAAGAACCGTATTTCTATTTTGTTGGCCGATTGGAATATAAAAAGAATATCAGTCGTATGCTGAAAGCCTTCGCAATATTTAAAGAACGAACTGGATTACCGCATAAATTTATCCTGGCTGGACGACCTTCTTATGGCTACACAGAAATCGAAAAAACGCTTGGTGATCTCAGTAGCTTAAAAAACGATATTACTTTCCTCGGTTATACGAAACAGGAAGAGGCCACGCGTTACTTAAGACATGCCGAAGCGTTGGTCTTTCCAACTCTCTTCGAGGGATTTGGGTTGCCAGTCCTCGAGGCATTTGCGTCAGGAACTCCTGTTATTACGTCAAATACTACTTCACTGCCAGAAATTGCCGGCGAAGCGGCACTGTTAGTCGATCCCACAAAAGTCGAAACCATCGCCGATGCGATGCAAAAATTGGCCGAAAATCCTGAGCTTCGGAACCGACTGCGGGAAAAAGGCCACAAACGCTATAAAAATTTTTCGTGGGAAAAAGCTGCTCATGAAACACTCGCCGTATTAGAAAAAGTGGGATCACGTGCGTCGTGATGTTTTAGGCATTCCAATAGATTGGCTTGATCCGACTGAATTAGAGCAGACGCTGATTCAGCTAGCATCAAGCAAAACGGCTCATCAGATTACGACGGTTAATCCTGAATTTATGGTTTTGGCCCAGAAAAATCACGAATTCAAAAGCGTCTTGCAAGCAAGCGATTTATCTCTAGCTGACGGTACAGGAATTGTTTTGGCCCAAACATATCTTGATACTCAGCCACGCGGACCATGGATTCAGCGTCAGGTGCAATTTATTTTGCTTGGCTTACGTTACCTCACCTCACCCCATTCATTTAAATACAAACGAATAACTGGCGTCGATTTAACTGATCTCATATTGGCTCTGGCTGATCTGCATCGATGGAAAATCTTTCTTCTGGGGGCTGCCCCAGGGGTAGCCAAAAAAGCGGCCGAAGTCTGGCAAGCAACCTATCCCAACTTGGATATCGTTGGGGTTTCTTCCGCCAACCCTGATGATGAAAAAATTATTTCAACTATTAAAGAAGCGAACCCAGATATACTCTTAGTGGCCTATGGCGCGCCAAAACAAGATCTTTTTATTGCCAAGCATAAGGAAGGCCTTAACATTCCGATTATGGTTGGAGTGGGTGGTACATTCGACTATGCAACTGGTCGAGTTTTCCGAGCCCCGGCAATCCTTCGAGCTATCGGGCTGGAGTGGTTCGTCCGCTTGATTTTCCAGCCACGTCGCATTGCCCGCATCTATCGTTCAACATTTGGTTTCATGCGGTTAGTTATTAATCACCGCTAGACTTTTATGTTGTATGATCCCCTAGATTATGATAGTATAGATGTACAGTAAGTGACGATAAGTACACTTACTTTTTTATTGCCTTTCTCAGAGGGCAATAATCCTCCATAGCCTTGGCGAAGGAGGATATTCCATACTACTAAAGAATACCCCACTGCGCCCGGATAGGGCTTCGAGGGGTTTGCGCCAACAGGCGCAGAGGAGTTTCTATGGCAATTAGTCCATTTGTTGCCGCGATTAATCAAATTTCTGACGAAAAAGGCCTTCCACGCGAGATGGTGATTGAAGCCGTTGAAGCGGCACTCGCTGCGGCTTATCGTAAAGATTATGGTCACCCCGATGACATTATTCGGGCTCGGCTGTCGGAAGAATCAGCCGACGTAGAGATGAGTCAAGTTATAATTGTGGTCCCTGATGAAGAATTTGAAAATGAACGTAATCAACTTTCCGTTTCAGAAGCGAAAAAACAGGGTCTCGAAGTCGAAGTCGGGGATGAAGTTGTATACCCCCTCGAACCGCAAAAAGATTTTGGACGGATTGCCGCCCAAACTGCCAAGCAGGTTATTATTCAGCGCATTCGCGAAGCTGAACGAGAAATTCTGTTTTCGGAATTCAAAGACAAGGAGCATAAAGTGGTAACCGGTTCAGTCCAGCAGATTGAAGGTGACTCGGTGCTCATTAACTTAGGAAAAATGACCGCTATTATGCTGCCGAGCGACCAAATTCCTAATGAACATCATTATGTTGGTCAACGTTTGAAAGTGTTTGTGACAGGAGTAGAAGAATCGCCGCGTGGCCCGCGAGTGCTTGTTTCTCGTACCCATCCCGAATTAGTCGCCCAACTATTTGCGCAGGAAGTACCAGAGATTCAGTCTGAAGCGGTTGAAATTAAATCAATTTCGCGTGAAGCCGGAAGCCGCACCAAGATCGCCGTTTGGGCCAATCAGCCGGGGATTGATCCGGTCGGCTCGTGTGTTGGTGGCCGGGGTGCTCGTGTACAGGCAGTCTTAGCCGAACTGCCGAATGAAAAAATCGATATTGTCTTGTGGGATGAAGACTCAATTACCTTTATAACCAATGCTCTTTCTCCAGCGAAAGTTGAAAAAGTTCAACTTTTTGCCGATAGCAAAAAGGCCCTTGTTTCAGTTCCTGAGGACCAACTTTCCCTAGCTATTGGTCGAGCAGGGCAGAATGTCCGTTTAGCTTCTCGCTTGTCCGGGTGGAGTATTGATATTACCCAAGTCGGCCAAGAAGCAGATAAACTTAAAGAGCTTGAAGCCTCAGCCGCACTTGCCCGTGAACAAGCGGCACAAGCTGAAAAAGGTGAATCAATTAAAGCGGTCATTACGGCGGATGAAACTCAACCCGAAGAAACGATTGATACGCCGATCGATATTAAACCTGATTCAATCAAGGTAGCCACGGCAGCCGACGCTGAACAGCCAGCAACGGAAGAGAAACCCAAAGCCAAAACTCGCACCCGGAAGAAGAAAGTTGAAACTGTAGAATCCGAATAAGTGTCACTGAATTACCACCGGTTAAAACCTGGTGGTAATTTTTTGTTGTACCGTGTGTTATACTCAGGCTGTACTTATGTCCCAATCAGATATCTTCGAAAAATTTAGTGAAACGTCCCGGCGAGTCCTCAAGACAAGCCACAATATTGCCAAGAGTATGGAAAGCGGGGTTGAATCGCCCCATGTGTTGTTAGCTCTGACAGTTACACCCGGTTCATTGGCCTACGATATTCTACGCGAACATATGGTTAGCGTCGATCAGATTAGACTGGTCCTTCAGCTTGACGAGCTCAAGAGTCAAACCTCACTTGAAACAATGAGCGACGAATTGAAGAAAGCGATTCAGGTTGCCGCAGTTAAAGCGGCTGATTTTAATCATTTTACAATTGAAAGTGAACACTTATTACTTGCCCTCGTCACTGATAAAACCTGTACGGCCTATAAGGTGGTTGAGAGGGTAGGCGTTAATCCTGCTGTAATTCGCACCCAAATCGAAACGCTGTTTGATGAACTTTCTTATATCGATGAATTAGTCCCGTTACCAAATGATGAAAGTGAAGAGCGTCCCGACTCGGTGAGTCCGGACCATGAATCGATTCAAGAAAAGATTCAACGTAGTTTAACTACGACTAAAACCGGTACTAAACAGTCCGCCACCCCAGCCCTTGACTACTTTACGACTGACTTAACCAATCAAGCCAAGAAAGACGAGCTCGATCCAGTCATCGGCCGGGAAAATGAGATTCATCGGGCGATGCAGATTTTGTGCCGACGGACAAAATGTAACCCGATTTTGACAGGTGAAGCTGGCGTGGGAAAGACCGCGATTGTTGAAGGATTAGCGCAACGGATTATTCAAGGAAGTGTGCCTGCCCCACTCAGTAATAAACGGATTGCTTCACTCGACTTAGCCTTGCTTATTGCAGGAACAACGTATCGCGGCCAGTTTGAAGATCGCGTTAAAAAAGTTCTCGATGAGCTGATAAAAACCGGCAACACAATACTCTTTATCGACGAACTGCACACCCTCGTTGGCGCCGGCAGCGCCGAAGGATCGTTGGATATGGCAAACATTCTCAAACCGGCCCTGGCCAAAGGCAAATTGCAGCTGATTGGCGCCACCACAAACGAAGAGTACCGCAAACATATTGAAAAAGATCCAGCCCTTGAACGTCGATTGCAACGAATAATGGTACCCGAGCCGTCGCCAGATCAGGCGATTGAAATACTCCATGGCATACGTGGACGGTATGAATCGTTTCATAATGTCACAATCACGGAAGAAGCGTTATTAGCAGCTGTTCATTTATCCGCGCGGTATATTAACGATCGATTCCTGCCTGACAAAGCCATCGATTTACTTGATGAAGCCTCAGCTTTTCTCCATCTCAAAAATATCTCTGACCCTATTTATAAGGAAATCGCTCGCTTTGAAATTAAGCGCAATGAGTTAAAACGTAAAATTGAAGTCTTGTTAACCAAAGAACAGTTCGAACAGGTTGGTAAACTCCATGCCCAGGAACTGAAAATCAAGGATCAAATTAAGGCGTTACAACAACAAGTTTCTATCCAAGAACAGTCCCGAACCATTACCGTCAAAGACGTCGCAAAAGTGATGTCCGATTGGACTGGTATTCCAACGCTTGACCTCATTAAAGAAGAGCGCGCTCGTCTATTAAACTTAGAAGCTCTGCTCCGACAACGGGTCGTTGGCCAGGATGAAGCTATTACGAAGATTTCCCACGCGATCAGGCGAAGTCGCACGGGAGTAAGCGATCCAAACAAGCCATTAGGCACTTTCTTATTCCTCGGCCCGACCGGGGTTGGAAAAACTGAGCTGGCAAAATCATTGTCTGAACTTGTTTTTGGTAAAAAAGATTCATTGATCAAAGTTGATATGTCAGAGTTTATGGAACGACATAACGTATCTCGCTTAGTGGGCGCCCCTCCCGGCTATATTGGCTATGACGAGAGCGGCAAACTGACCGAAGCCGTTCGCAAACAACCGTATTCTGTGGTGTTGTTCGACGAAATTGAAAAAGCTCATCCCGAGGTCTTTAATATTTTGCTCCAGGTTATGGATGAAGGAGTGCTGACCGACGCGAAAGGACGACAAGTCAATTTTCGTAACACCATTATCATTATGACGTCGAACATCGGCATGGCGAGTTTGACACGACAAGCGGCAATCGGGTTTCAGTCCGGTGGGAACGATCAGGCTGCCGAAGAATATGCGCGAATCGAACACAGTGTCGGCAAAGCCCTAAAAGATACCTTCCAACCCGAGTTCTTGAATCGCCTCGACAGTACAATTATTTTTAAGCCTCTTACGAAACCGACATTAATGCAAATCGTCGATATTCACCTGAAGCTCTTAACAAATCGGCTTCTCAAAGATTTAGATATAGCGTTAGACGTAACGGATGCGGCCAAGGAATTATTGGCTGAAAAGGGTTACGACCCTGAATATGGCGCACGACCAATCAAACGGGCCATTATGGAATTGCTGCAAGATCCATTAGCCGAAGCCCTGTTGAGTGAAAAATTCAAAGAAGATAGCGCGGTCCGAGTGTTGCGCAAAGGCGACTACCTTGTGTTTCGTAAGTAGTTTTGTATACTCTCACAATCAAAGCCGGTTTGTATATACTATTTTTTAAATAAAGTCACAAGAAGTCTCTTGACACATGCTTTTAGGGGAATACTATTGTGATAAGGGAGTTGGAGTTTTGTTTCCAAAGAGGGGGCACATGGCACAACGGAGCGTTTCAGAATTACTGTTGTACGCCGCCTATCGTGAACGGGAATATCGAACTAGCCCAACGTCGGTAGCTCAGTACCAAGACTGGTTAGACCGAGTGATCAAAATGATTGAGGAGCTTCTCGGTCAACCAAATCTACGCCCTGAGATAGCCAACTTGGGTCAAATAGTACTTGAATGTAAGGCAATGCGGGACTTAACTCATTCGACACCAAGCCCATACCAACCACCCGACGAGCTAAAAGACCAAGATAGTCGGGGCATACTCTATCATTTAGAGAGGGTTGTTGGATCGTGGCGAAACGAGGCTGATTCAGAGCAAGATCATCCAATCTCAATCGCCGCGTAAAACGGCGAGATGAAAGGAGGACGTCGTATGTCCTCCTATTGTTTTTATGCTAACAGGTTTGTGATAGACTAAACGTGATGAAACTATTTGCAAGATTTTTATTTATTCTAACAATTTTCATCGTCGGTTTTTCTCCCTCACTAACGCAAGCTCAAACGTCTCAACCGGTCACCGACGACTGTATTATTCGCGATTTTCAAAGCCAAATTAACGTTTCAAATAACAACTCAGTTGATATTATTGAAAACCTTCTCGTTGATTGCGGAAAACTTCCCGATAAACACGGGATTTTTCGCGTGTTACCAACGAAAATGGCTCGGCCAAATCATGCTTCACCTGTCCATCTCAAAAGTATTACGAACAACGCTGGTAAAGACATAAAATATGAGACTCTCACCAACAAAAATGACCATACGGTCACCTGGAAAATTGGCGATCCCAATATTCTTATTCAGGGAATGCAAGAGTATCGAATTGAGTATAGCGTTGATCGGGCCGTTATTGCGTTAACGAATGGGTCGCAGTGGTACTGGAATTTGAACGGTAATTTCTGGGATTTACCAATAGATGACTTTAAAGCAACTATTACCTATCCCTCCGAAGTGAATAGAGATTTCATAATTACAGATCTTTACGCAGGAACATTTGGCAATTCTGATTCGTCATTTGTGCACGCTTTCTGGCCGGCACCCAATATATTAGAGGTATCGTCCTCTCAGCCACTCGCTAGACGTGAAGGAATCACAATTAAGCAGATGTTTCCCCCAGGAATGCTGCCTGGCTACTCTCTTACTTGGTTTGACAGTTATGGCATCTATCTGTGGTTTATCCTTGTCCCATTAACCTATCTCTTGGTATATAACGTATGGAAAAAACACGGCCAAGACCCGAAGCTCGGTTATCCAGATGTAGTTGCGTTTGCACCTCCGGAGGGACTTCGACCGTTCGAGCTTGGCATGGTTGAAACATATGGAGGTATGCGCAATCGCTTTTTAGCCGCTACGATCGTCGATTTAGCCGTAAGAAAATATCTCAAAATTGAAGAACTCCCAAAACAGGGGATGTTTGGGAAATCGGACTGGCGGTTAACCCGAACTGATAAGTCAGAGAGTGATTTGAAAGAGTATGAAAAAATGTTTGTGAATGCTTTGTTTGAGAGTGACGATAAGTCAATTGTCTTGAAAGATTTACAAAATAAATTTTATAAACAT
>JBGPML010000019.1:0-12146 GCA_041486955.1 Patescibacteria group bacterium | reverse complement strand
TTTTTTGTGATTCCGGAGATAACCGCTAACCCTTTAACCTACGATATATTTATCATAATGAGCGCGGCCTTCTTTCTCATTATTATCCCGTTTATCACGGTGGCATTCATCGATATTTATTATGATGTTCACATTGTGACGAGTCGTCGATTAGTCGATATTGATCAGCACAATCTCTTTATGCGAGAAATAAGCGAACTAGCTCTAGAAGAAGTACAAGACGTAAATTGCAAGAGCGAAGGAGTCTTCGCCGCCTTATTCGATTTCGGTATGGTGGAAATTGCCACATCCGCCTCCCACATGAATTTTGAGTTTGATAATGTACCTCATCCACAACAGATTGCTGGAATTATTCTCGACTTGGCTGATCAAGCGAAAACACGAATTGAAGGGATGAATACTGCTATGATCGAACCCCGTGGTGAGGAAAAAGGAATGATTAACGGCCAACTATATACGTCGTTTGAGGAGTTAGAAAAAATTGGCGCCAGGGTGCCACAGTCAACTCGTTCTACCTCCTCGCTTCCCCTTAGCACGCTATCATCTGTCAAATCCACGACTACTAAAACAGTTGAAGTGGCTGGTATTCCAATCGAAAAGGAAGAAGACGACACAATTAAGCCAAACAGCTCAAGCCTTCGTCAATCGAGCTCACCCGCTCTACCCAGCCAAGTCAAATCAGCTCTTGAAACTCAATCGAAAAATAAAGACTTGGAAATCGTTATCGACGAGCCAATAAACCACCGACCGGAGAAGAAATAAGTTATGGGTTCAATCCCAAGATGGTGTGCGATGCTCATCTTGGTCCCGACATTTATTTTTCTCCCCGAGCTCGCGAACGCTGCGACGACTCCCACTTCTCCATGTTTGAATCTACCTGAATCCCGTCAATACATCTTTGAAACGGGCGAAAACAAACCAAATTTTAATAAGATCCTTCATCCGAACGAGGCATTTCTCTTTAAGCTTGGATCACATTCGGATCTCGGTCGAATCGATTGGTACCAAAATGGTGAACTCAAACAGTCAGGAGTCGACGATTGGTTCTGCTTTGTTCCTACACTCGCCCAATCAACACAATTTGAAATATTTTTCTCCCAATTCGACCCTAACGTCATCTTTACCGTGCCGATTGAGTCGTATAAAAATATCATGCTTCTCGATGCTATTCCTAACCCGGTAGGGAGTGATAGTAAGACCGAACAAATTGCACTGAGCAATAATAACCCTTATCCAGTTACCCTAAAGGATTGGCAACTCCGCTCACGTACCTCTTCTTCGTTTATTCCAATAACAACGTCAATACAACCACAAAGCAGTGTTGTCATCACGTCAAGTAATAAATTGTTAAACAGTACAGGGTTCTATGACTTATATAATGAATCAAACCAAATTGTCGATACATTAAATTACAAAAATCCTCATGAAGGCAGTCTCCTTACCCGTGATGGTATTTTTTGGGACGATGGCTCAATTGCGACAACTTCTACCAAAACGACAACAAAAAATAGTGATGAAGTTATCAGTCTGACAGGTGTCGTCGCGCTCCCGCAAGGCCGAACGATCGATATAAAAACCAATGAAGGACAATCTGTCCACATTGTTATCCATACCAGTTGGCAGGGAACAAAACCGAAATTGCATAAAGGCGATGTTATTTCAGTAACCGGGATCTGGCGTCAGTCAAGTCGTGGTCCATATATAAGTATCCGTCAAGGTCATTCTTTTATGTTGCTCGCAGCAGCAGGAGAAAAGAATAAAGTCAAAACAGCTTCTGTTCCCACAAATCAATCGAATAGTTCTCTCGGAATCCAATCTGCCGTCGTGGATACAACCCGTCACATGGAACAACTAACCTCGGTAGTATCAAAGCCAATTTCTGTTCAATCAACTGTCTGGCTTGATGGACTTTTTGGGTTCATGATCGCGACCGGGATAACACTTTCGATTTCAAGTCGGTCAAAATTGTTTTCGAAATAGGTTGCCCGTATAATTGTTTCATGCAAGAAGCCCGATTTATTCTTCGTGATTTAAACGATACACAAGCTATGGCAGACATGTTTGTAAACCAGCTGCCCGTACCACAAGTATTTGCGTTAACTGGTGAATTAGGCAGCGGAAAAACTTCGTTTGTCCAATGTCTGGCTCGAGCAATGGGAATACCAGACATGATACCAAGCCCAACATTTACATTGATTAATGAATATCATACAAAATCAGATAAGAGCCTGGTTCATGCCGATCTCTATCGTCTGGCTTCCAAGACAGAAATCAAGCAGCTTGGTTTGCATGACCACTTTACCGATCCGCAGACTATTACTGCCGTTGAATGGGCAGATCGCGCAGAAGATCTTTTTCCACAGTCAGCTGTCTGGCTTAATTTTGAATCAGTTGATGAGCGTCGGATTGTTACCTTACGCACCCAAGATGGGCAATTGTGGCATAAATTAAGGTTGGGGGCGATATGAACCAGTGCGCCGCGATATTTTTACCTGGCAAGGATAGTTATGTTGGAATCTGGACGCCAGGATATAACAATGAATGGCAGACAGTGACATTAGCTAATAGCCCTGACGGGGGCAATGTTGTCGTGAAAGGGCTACAACAATTACTTGGCGATCAATCTTTGACAATTCATTCGTTAACTCACATCGGAGTTATGAACGGTCCGGCTCCCTACACCCAACTGCGAAGCCATGTCGCTATTGCCAATGCGTTAGCATGGAGTCTTAATTTACCTCTATTTACTATTCCTGACGAATCAGCCATGCCGCAAGCACTAACTGATCTAAGTGCGAACGCAAAACGAAATATCGTCATTGAACCTGTCTATCCAACCGTTATAGGCTAGTCAGACCGTTAAAAATTCGATATGCTTAATTCATCGTGAGGATGATAACGAAAACGCGCAAAGAAAATAACGGCCTCGACCGATTTCGGGAAGCTAAAAGAAAGCGTTGGGGCTGGAAAATCCTGGGCTTGATAGTTTTAGGCGTCATTCTTTGGTATGCCGCAACCATTTTATTTGCATTGAATCGAGTAACCACTCCCAATAAGACAAATTCATCATCAATTTTAAATGATGTCAGTAAACAGGAATCCAGCCAACCAATTAACGTACTCTTAATCGGAATTGGCGGTGATTCTCACCCTGGTGGAACGCTAGCCGATTCAATCATGGTGGCCTCCATTGATGCGAAACACAACACGATCTCTATTTTGTCCGTTCCCCGCGATCTCTATGTGAATATTCCTGGCTATGGTAAGCAGAAAATCAACGCAGCCCATTCGTTCGGTGAGCTTAATAAAAAACAGACTGGTGGTGGCCCGGCACTGTTGGAACAGGTTGTGGCTGACACGCTCGGGGTGCCGATTCACTACTTTGTTCGTGTTGACTTTGACGGGTTTAAGAAAATAGTTGATACGCTCGGCGGGGTCACTATCGATGTAAAAACTCCGATTTACGATCCACTGTTTCCCGATGCAAAGCTGAAAGGCTATGATCCTTTCTCAATTACCGCCGGCATTCATAAATTAGATGGTAAAACGGCCCTCAAATATGCTCGTTCACGAGAAACGACCTCAGACTTTGATCGTGCCCGTCGCCAACAGGAAATTGTTAAAGCGATTAAAGACAAAACGCTTACGCCTGAAGTCCTGGTCAATCCTAAGAAGGTCACTGATTTAATTTCTGTAGTTGGGACTCACTTGTTGACTGACTTTTCGGCTAATGAGGTCTCTGACCTACTCAAAATCGCGAAGAGTCTTAACGATCCGACCGTTAATAATCAAGTTCTCGGTGTTGGGGATTCGAGTCCACTCTTAACGAGCGGGCGTTCCCCGATTGGTGCTTCGATTATCATTCCCAGAGCCGGCATGAATGATTTTAGTCAAATTCAACTGTTTTCCCGAACATATTTTGCCGCACCAGGCATTGCCAGCGAAAAATCAACCATTTTGCTTAAGCGAGCGGGCGTGACGCTTGATGCCGAAACGACTCTTGAGAAGCAGCTTGAACAAGCTGGTTTTACGGTGACTCTGGCCGATGAATCAACGACTCCGTCAACTCCGGGGAAGACAGTATTCTATGATTACTCTAAAAAAGATCATCCAATCAGCCTTGATTTTCTTAAATCTGCTTACCACTTAACCAATAAGAACGGGGATGACACAACCGAAACCCACGACTTCGTACTCGTAATGGGGAGCGATTTTTCCACCGTCATTAAGGGAAATGATGTGGCCAATAAACAAACGACAAAATTGACTCCGACGCCCAAATCGGCCGTGACTACGAGTGCAACTCCCTTCATCGGGGATTAAGCTCTCGGAAGTTTATGGAAAAGCACTTTACCACCCCCGTATTCCCCTTAAAGTCCACGCTCTTTCTTCTCATCGCTGTCTGGATTGAGTTGATTATTTATGCTGTGATGCTGGCAATCCCGGCTATCTGGGTGACGATTGTCTTGGCCGGCTTTTATCTCTCCTATTTGGCCATTTTTCGCCGTAATGCCTTACCACTTATTTTTGCCCTCCTCTTCTTCACGGCTCACCATAGTTTACTTTTCTACTTCAAGCGAGATATGGCAATTGCGTTTTTGTTCCTCATTATCTTTTTGGTTAATTCGGGAATAATGTGGTTCCTTTTGCATTACGCGACCCATTTGAAACGGGAGTACCATATTGCGTATTCATTTATTAGCGGTTTTATGATTGCTCAAATCGTCACATTGTTTGCTGCAACCGCTCACGATTGGCCATTTCGATTCGAATTAGCCGCTTATATGGCAACGGTTTTTAGTTACACGTTCTGGCGATTTGCTTGTCTATCTGCGGAGGGAATGTTAGGATGGAAGCAATTTATCAGGGTGGCAATCGTTGTATTCCTCCTTATCTTAGCGATTATTATCGGTTCACCTAATGTTCAAGTATAATGAAAATGTCATGATACGACTCAAACAATTATTTAACTCAGGCGTGACGCGTATAAAAATTGTGTGGCTGAAATATTGGGCCCTGCAACGTCGTTTTGCGTTTGACCACACAACCGTTAGCTTTCGCCGAGCGTTAACACTCTTCTTATCTGCCCTGCTCGCGGTCTATTTTTTAATTGGATTACCTGTATTCGGTTACTTGGTTTATGCCAAGAAAGATGAAGGAACTGCTCTTTCCATCGCAGCAACTATCTATCCTTTTCCGGTGGCCATTGTTGGCAATGATATTATTCTACTTAAACCATATTCTGATCGATTATCGTACTTGCGATTTTTTGCCAAACAGACCCAACAACCATTACCGAATGAGGCTGATTTACGCAATCAAGTAGTTACAAAACTCATTGACGAATCAATTATTCGCCAGTGGAGTAAAAAGGAAGGTATTAGTGTCTCAAGAAGTGATATTGATGCTGCCTACAATAAGATTATTCAAGATCGAGGCAGCGAAGACGATGTGCGAAGTGTCTTGTCCCAACTCTATAACCTTAACGATGCAGAATTTCGTCGTTTAATTCCAGACCTACTCTATCGTGAGAAAATTCAGAAAAATCTTCTTCAGCAAGTCCATGTCAAACATATTCTTGTCAGTTCTGAGGATACAGCTAAAAAAGTAAAATCTGAAGTCACGGTTGAGAACTTCAATGATAAAGCCAAACAGTATAGTGAGGATAAGACAACACGAGACAGCGGTGGCGATCTTGGTACGTATGACATCGGCCGAGCCCAAAAACTCGATCCAGAATTAGCCAAAGCTTTCTTTGAGCTTTCGCCTGGGGATATTTCAAATCCAGTTAAGACACAGTTCGGCTATCACATTATTTTATTAGTTGAACGAACTGGTAAAGAACGCAAAACATTTGATGAATGGTTAACTGAAAAGCGCGCTCAAACGAAAGTTCGAAGGTTTCTTAAATAGGTTATTTGTCGTCAGCAGACTGACGACAAGGAGGAATCACTCCAATTCATCTTCCGAAAGGGGCAGTATTATTTTTTTACTGACGCGGTTTGATTGTGCTTCGTTAATAACACTCGTGATTCTGCGAATTTCTTTACTGTGACACGGAATTCAAGATAGTGGCCAAGCAGTAAACGTGTTTGAGCATCGATTGCTGGAATAGCACTAAGGAAAATATTCGTGATTGGAAGCAAGAATGGTGTCAAAATCCAGTCACGAATCAGAATAGCCTTGTGGTTTAAGTACGATTTAGGAGGTGGCGGTAAAATAAGGCTCGATATAACCAGGGTTACAATCATGCCTATTCCCGCTAGGAGAAGGATTTTGGAATAAAAGAGAGGGAAATTATAGGCAAAAACCGTCTTTTGATAGTTAGAATTAATGAGTAACGGTGGCCAACCGGCAAAGGCTAAAACAATTGAAGTAGTAGCCCATGAGTAGTGACCTTCAAAAAGATCATAAAATAATTTCCATTTTTTCCACCATGGCATCGTATGATCTTTGAGATTGTGTTCAAAGACGTACGGGACATCTGAGACTCCCCACGCCCAGCGTCGTTTTTGGAGATACTGTTCTTTAATGGTTCCCCATAAGCTATGTGACAAAACGGCATCCATATAAATGGGAATGAAAATAGGTACGACAGTGTGTTGTCCCTTAAAGCGATAGAGTGAGCGCCAATATTGATGCCCATCCTCCACAATGGTTTGGGTCGACCAATAATCGCAGGCGATTAATCCGGTCAAACTCTGGCTGTGAGCGGAAAAATTACGCAAACGATGCGGTCGCGTGGCTTCAACCATCACCCAAAACGAACTGCCCAAGGCAATCATTCGAATGAACAATGGGACATGCCAAATATTATTAAAATACATTGGTAACGGTTGATAACTGGTATGTTTAGGATCGGGAGATTCCAAAAAAGCTTTGGAGACAGAGGCAAAGTACTGTCGGTCGACTCGGTTATCGGCATCAAGCGTGGTCACGACAACGTTACTGGCTTTTATACCGTTATCAAATAGCTTGGGCACGATTTGTTTGGCAGCATAGCTAATATTTGGACCTTTACCTTTGATCTCGCCGGGAATATCAGCTGGATGGATCGTCGTATAAAACTCCTTGAATTCGCGGGCATACTTTTTACGAATTTGGCTCGCTGTGCTTTGAGCTGCCTCGCCGGCTCGTTCTTCAGTACACAGAATGGGAATTACTTTATGAAGCGGGTAATCACTCCGAACAAGAGCATCAAACGTTGCATCTAATGTTTCGTAATCTTCTTTATACATTGGGACGAGGACAAGATGAATCACGTTTTGCCAGGTATCAGGATGATCGGTTTTGAGTTCTTGGCGCCAATTAATTCGGAGGGCCTGCCGATAATGAAGGTAACCGGAAACCAAATGACGCGACATGACTACCGTTTTAAACAGCCAGTATACCGCATAGATCATAACCCAAATTGACACCCACTTCGGATAGTAGAAAGCAAAAACAATCGGCAAGGTAAAGGTCAACCAAGTTAATGTTCCAGGTATGATTTCTAACAATCGAAAGGTGAATGATCGCTTCATGGCATCCATTTCATAATTCTGCCTTCTAACGAGAACGCAGAAGATTGTGAGCGAAAGACGCGAACTTGTGAGGAAGAATAGCCGAAGCTATTTTGACGAACAATTCGTGGCTTGCAGCCAGAATCTTCCGTTCGCAGTTTAAGGTTTGAGTTTTGGAATGGATGCATATTACGAAGCTTGCATTAAAAGAAGATAACGAAAAAAGAAAAACAGAGTACCGTTTAAAAGAATTATCGCGGTGAGGAACATGTAAGACAGGAGTGATTCACGTCGTAACGTAATGACGGCAAAAAGCATGTTTATAACGAAAAAGATCAACGTTAGATTAAATGGAATCGCGGATCGTTCAATTGACGGTCGCCGTTCAACTAACGTAATAACAAAAGTAAGGACTGACAGACCAAACAGAAAGAGGAACAGTCGATCTTTGATGATGCTCCGCCAATAAAGGACTGGATTAACCATAATTTTTATCATCATAACACCGTTCCAAAGTGTTGACCATGTGCGAGAAGAGGGGCGTTTGCTATAATCAAATCCGTAAGCGGGTATCCCACAGGGATTTCCTTCGGTCATAGTTTAGTGGTAAAATACATCATCTTCTCCAAGGCATCTTTGATGCCTTGGAGGAAGACATTCAGGACAATGCGGGGTTAGTACAATGGTAGTACGCGTCCTTCCCAAGGATGAGACGCCAGTTCGATTCTGGTACTCCGCTCCAAAATTAAAGATTAATGAAAAAGGACGGGCGCTTCATTGCGCCTGTCCTTTTGTGGAGCCTGCTAGGCCCCAATTCGTGGCAACCAAGTGCCGAGTTCCATCACCTCTTTTCCTTTTTCGAGGAAAAAGAAATGGAACCGTTGTTCTGGTAGGTCTCGATGGGCCGCCCGTCGTAAGGGGGATTCCTCCGCGATCATCCTCCTGTAGTAGCTCAGTTGGTGCGTCATATCGCCAAGTTTGTGCCTCCCACCATGTCCGACGCAGTCATCGTGGAACAGGATATGGATGTTTCGTGACTTAGCCGCTTTGAGCTGATGCACAAAGTCAACCGTATCGATGGGAACGGCATACGATGTGGCCGATCCCGCCCAATAATACTGGTTCACCTTGTCCCCGAAACGTGTTTTGACGAACGCGGCCACATCGTCAAAATACCTCATGTCGGAGCATCCAAATACCGTATCGAGTGCGGCTTCGGCAGGTCCGCGTGAAACGGGCAGAATCCGAGTTTCGACCGGAATGTCGAAACTCGTGCGGACTTGCTCGGCAGCCAGCTCCAAAAGTTCCGCCGAACGATGCACTGGTCTGCCGTTGATTCTCCACGGATTTTCGGGCCTTCTCTCCTCCTCTACAGCATAAAGGTCCACCACATCAACGCCGCGATCTCTGAATAGCCTGATTTGTGATCGCATCTGATCGTATAACATACCGCGCCCATTAGCTATCGCGGCAAGGATCCGACGCGAACTGATACGATACGCGCTGCCACGCTTCTCAGCGATGAGGGCAGTCGCGGTCGCACAGTACGGCCATTCAGACGTGTGAATCGCGAGTGGTAACGCCATTCTCTTCTTAACCCCTTTGTTGTCATGGGGTCGAACGAATCGACCCGTTGTGCGCACTTGCCATATAGTGCCACGTTTTTAGCAATACTGTCAATAATCAGCTCGATTGTAAGTCAGCTTATGGCGTTTTTACTAATGAAAATTTCTCTTAATTAGATTCCAAGGGTTTCATATCATCAAAATCGAGCAGATAGGTATGAATGTGTAAATCAGGAAATTGGCTTCGAATAATATCAGTGGCTTTTTTTAGTTCATTGGAATGTAATTCCACTTCATCATCTTTCTTCTTATGCAATTGAGATCCGCCATAGGCACCACAATCAATATGATCAATAATATGGATTTCACGAATACCGTGAAGTGTTTTGGCAATTTCAATCTGGTGAAGAATGATTTTTTGCGAGTCTTCTTCCACTATTGACTTAGATGCGCCCGCAATTGAAACCAAATCAGCTTCACCTCGGAGGGCATCATTAATCCATTTCGCTTCCTTCTCACGAAAACGAAAATCAATGCAACTAATAACTAAATTGGATACATGTGACATACATTTCCTTTCCTCATACTGTCTCTCACCATCTTGGAATGGCCTTTTTCCGTCAATTCCTTGGACCATTGACTCAACGGGTTCAAACCTGTATTATCGATGTGCATGAATTGTTATATAAATTTGTGCAAAGTGCTAAAAGAGGTGGATTTGTCAGAAATGACAAAGCTGCACGATCTCCAAAATAACGATGTAATGAAGAAAAGTCAAGACTCTCACAATCAATCACAGCCGGTTCAAACCTCGATTAACCTCTGGGCGCTGAGCGCGGCGGTTGGTATACGAATTTTAGTTCCAGTACTGATTTTTGTTCTCGGCGGCATAAAATTGGACAAACAATTTCACACGTTACCGTGGATCACCATTAGTGCCATTTTTGTATCCTTCGTTATTTCTATCATCTTAATCGCCCGCATGATCACCTCCTATAACTCACCCAATAAATCATGATTCATATTTCACTTACCGCTGAACCAATCTTTCAACTTGGTCCATTCGTTGTTACGAATGCCGAACTTACCGCCCTTCTTGGCAGTCTCATTATTTTTCTCATGCTTTTCACGGCTGCACGTAATATATCTATGAAGCCGAAAAGCCGATGGAGTTTTTCTGTCGAATTACTGTTTGGCGCCATTCTCGATTTGATTGAATCGGTGACGCAGGATCAGCGTAAAGCCCTTCAGTTTTTCCCACTCATCATGACTTTTTTTATCTTTATCGTCATTAATAACTGGTTAGGGCTTCTTCCGGGTGTTGGTACGATTACGATCCACACTGCGGAAGGCATTGTGCCATTATTCCGCGGAGCCAATGCCGATTTAAATACCACGCTAGCTTTAGCCGCTATCTCCGTGATTATGACTCAGATTTACGCCGTTAAAGAGCTGGGACTGTTTCGACACGTTCGTAAATATGTCAGTCCCAATCCGATTTTACTGTTTATCGGTATAATTGAATTCGTTTCTGAGTTATCGCGTATGATCTCTTTCTCATTCCGATTATTTGGCAACATTTTTGCTGGAGAAGTCCTGCTGGTTGTTATCGCCTTTCTTGCCCCATTAGTTGGTCCGTTACCTTTTATTGGACTTGAGTTATTTGTCGGGCTCATTCAAGGGTTAGTATTTACAATGCTCACGCTTGCTTTTCTCGCGACTGCGACGACTGCTCATGACGATCATAGTCATGATTTGTCTGAGGAAAGTAAACGTGAGCCTGAAAAAATATCAGTTGGCGAAGTTAACCCTGTAAGCTAACACAAAAAAGAAAGGAGCTCATATGAGTTCAGATGTCATGAAACTATTCATTCCGGGTATCACGATTGCCATTGGTGGTCTTGGGCCAGCCATCGCCATCGGCATGATTGGCGCTAAAGCGATGGAAGCGATTGGCCGTAACCCAGAAGCTACTGGTCGGTTGCAAACTGTTTTGATTCTAACGTTAGGATTAGCCGAAGCGATTGCAATTTATGCTTTAGTCGTTGCCCTTATTCTCAAATTCGTTTAGCGGATATTTTATGTTAGGTATTGCTATTGTTCACGCTGCTGAGACAGCCCAAGCAACTTCCTCCGGCGGCATTGGGGCTCTCGGAATCAATCTCAACGCTTTTTTGTTTCAGGTGGTAAACTTTGCGATTTTACTGTTTCTCTTGCAACGGTTTGCCTATCGCCCCATCTTGGACATGCTCGAAACACGACGAGGTGAGGTCAACGACAGTTTAAAAAAGGTGGAAGCGATTGCGAAGCGAGAAAAAGCCCAAAAGAAAGAAGAAGAAAAGATTCTTAACCAGGCTGCCTCACAAGCCGAAACAATTATTTCCGAAAGTCGCGATCAGGCCAAATCAATCATTACTGAAGCTGAAATGAAGGCCACTGATCGGGCGAAGCAGCTGACAGCAGAAAATGAAGCTCGATTAAATCGCGAAGTAGAGAAATTACGTCATGAACTCAAATCGGAAGCTTTACATTATATTGCGTTGGCGACAGGTCGAATGCTTGATGAAAAAGTCGATTCTTCAAAAGATGGTGCGTTGATGAAACGGATTCTGACTGAAGCTGAACTTGAACAAAAGAAAAACTCAAACTCATGAAGCAACTGACCCGAAAGAATTTAGCCAAAATTTATCTTCGTCTCGCCGATGAACATGGTCCAAAACGAGCAAGTAAATTATTTGCTGAGCTCGTTCAATCACTCGGTCAACGTCGCGAGATTGATTTAATTCTTAAAGATATCGAACAAGAACTGTTTAAACAGAATAGACGACTCGAAGTTGATGTTTATTCGGCTCATCAACTGGATCAGGAAAATCTTGAACTGGTTAAACGAGTCTTTCAGTCAATTACCGGCGCAGAATCAGTCGCCATTAATAGCAGACCAGACCCTCAAATACGAGGTGGTTTGCGGGCACGGGCCTTGGATTTTGAACTCGATCAAACACTCAAAAAACAATTAGAACGATTGGAAATTCAGTGAACTCATCATCAAACTTAAAATTTAGCGAAATTTCTGAAGACA
>JBGPML010000018.1:0-12272 GCA_041486955.1 Patescibacteria group bacterium | reverse complement strand
GAACTTACCAGGTTCAGCCCTTGTCATCATGGCCCCGGTAGATAGTTCGTCTAAAGCCAAAGGGGAGACCTATCTCGGTAACGCTATTCTCAAAAGTCCCAGCTCAGTAACCACGGCGGAACTCCCTGATGAAGTACGCAGAGTTATTACCGGTAACGCTTCTGTCTTTAATTCATTACAAAATAGAGAAGCAATTGCTCGATTTCTGATTAAATCATCACCAGATAAATTACGTAGTATGTATCATCAGATCGGAGCGAATTATATTGAAAATTCATTTGACCTTCCGACCAATAGCTTGGTTGACACACTGAAAAAGAACAACGATCCAAGTTTACTTCAGTTTTTAGCCGTTTTAGGAGATAAGGCGAATAAAAACGATGTGCCGAATCCCAACGATACTGCTTTAAATCGAGGCAAAGCCTATTTTGAGTCCCACGTGCGTAGCGCTGTCAGTGATGTGTATCACGTCGCGAGCACGGGTCCCACTGCCATATCCAGTGAAGATGTTTATTCTCTTCTATTAGGCAAGACAAACGATGCCGCCACACGAGCAGGCGCAGCGTGGGTTGAAGAGGACCTTGGTTTAGTCCCCGATTCTTTTTCATCTTTCTTTGCTCCTGGGTCAGCCGAAGATCGTTTGGTCAGTGCCGGACTCCAAACTGTGGGTGGCGAGATGTTTGATGCGTTTAACGTTGACCCAAAAAATATGAATACAGGCACCGATTTTAAAGTTGCTATTGGCCAAGCAAAAATAGAAACAGCGCTCGGACTAAAACCGGGTAGCTGGCGGGACAACTTGGCGAATGTGAAAGCAGCCAATGCCGGACGATTTGATATTATTTTCACAGATCCAACAGAAGTGGACACCATCCTTGGATTAGCTTCAGGCACCAGCAAGCAGTTTTTAGACGCAACCACACAACCAAAAGACATGGCCATAACCGTCGGTTCGCAAAACCTTGACCAGCTCAAGAGCGAAGATTTACAAAACAAATTCGGCTGGGATAGTAATTACCGGGTTGACGGGGAAAAACTATTACGCACGATTAACAGTGGCGACGGAACAACCAAAGACGTCAAATCCGGGAATAGCGTCACGATGAAATCCGTGCTCGCCCAAATCGGCGGGTATAATAGCGACTTTGCCTTTGGCTATGATCCTGGCACGATGGCTACTTGGCTGAATGCCCCGAAAGACGGCAATCAAAACCGAATTTTTGCTGAACAGGGCGCAAAGCTTTATTCAGATCGATTAGGTATTGATTCTAAAGTCCGAGATGCCCTCTATCAAAGCTATGCGACCGGGAAAGAAGACGCTAAACGCAAAGTGACTGATGAATTAAAAAACAAATTAGAATTGACCAACGATTCCGCGGTCCGCGAACAAATCCTCCAAGCCGCCAAAGAACAAGCGAGGCAACAAGTTGATGAACTCCAAGCCAGTTTGAGTAACACGCCAGCGAAAAATGAGTCCCAGCGAGCAGCCATTGCTGCTGCCCAAGAGGCACTTCGGAAAGCGAACGACAAATTATCACAAAAAACTGACACTGATCCTGGGATTACACGAACACGCGACGCTAATACTGTTCGAAATCCACAAACGAAGGTGAGTCTTAACGATCTCTTAAACTCCGCCAAACAAGATATTGCTACCGCCAAGGCGGCAATTGACAACACCAACCCCAATACCACTGATACGCCGCTCTTAACCGCGACGCAAACGAAGTTGGGTGAACTATCGGGCCAAATGAGCGGCGAGATTGCCAAGTGGGAAGCTCGGAATAAATTGCCAAACGTGGCCTTCACGATCCCAATCGAAGATTTAAATAGTTTCGTTAACGGCAACATGAAATTAGCCAATGCAGTGATCGTTGCGGCCCAACAAGCGAAACAGAACGTTGCTGAAATCCAGGATGCCTATCAGTTATTCCGCCTCATTGTTGCCGGGTGGAGTAGTAATAAAGATTACGAGCATAGTCTGGCAACCGATATTACCAATCGTTATGCCGCGGTATTACAAGACTATGTTGCGGCTCAAGCAGTCAAGGCCGTTGATTCGGCAGAGACCTATGTTGATCAGCAGTTCAGTCAGCTGACCAAGGGCGCGATGAATCCAGACGGAACATATAATCCCAATGCCACGCCATATGATACATCAACCATCGAGAAAATTCGGAACGGTTATTTCTCGAACAAAGAAGCCCACAATAACTTCTATTATGCGGTGATGGACACAGAGATTAAGAAGAATGACCCGACTATACCGGCTAATTTCAGCAAGACCATGCTTGAAGGGAGCAACAAAGACCGATCGCTCATGATTTACACCTATTTAGGCAAGAACTTGAGCTCATCTTTGATTTCGAGTTTGCCGGCTGATATTCGTCCGATCGCAACACAATATCTCCAGCTCTATGACCCCAAATCAGGGAAAATCCGGAACCCTGAATTCGATCCAAACAAAGAGATAACTGACGCCAATCGGACGACGTTAAATAAAGACGCTGTGTTTGATGATTGGGCTAATAAAATTATTACCGTTTCACTCCGTCGTCAAGATTCAACATTGCCGAATGATATTGGCAACACCATTCGCAATGGGACTGACTATGAGCGAACCCAACTCGCCCTCCAATATCTCCAGAAAAAATCTGGGGAAGGGATAATTTCCACTCTTCCGTCCGCCTTGCAACCACTTGGCTTAACCTATTTACAAAATTATGATCAGACCACTGGAAAAATAAACAACCCGAAATTCGATCCGAAGCTTCCCGAATCCGACAAAAACCAACGCTATATTCCCTCAAACGCTGTTTTGGATGATTGGGCAAAAAATACGTTTAGTACGTATATTCAAAAACTTGATCCCAACCTTCCAGCCAATGCGGGATCAGTTATTATGTCGGGAAATGATTTGGACCGACGTAAATTAGCTTTTTCGTACATTTCAACCAAAATTAACGATACTATCATCTCTAGTCTGCCCAAAGATTTACAATCATTAGCTACGTCCTATATGCAGAATTTCGATGTTAAAACCGGCAAAATTCTTGGCTCGAACGACATATTTATTGATTGGTCAGCCAATATTGTCTCTAATTTTATCGGCAATATTATTCCACCATCAGTTATGAAGTTGGCCGTTCAGTACATTAATGGCGAACTTGACCCAACTGTTATAGGTATTAAATTGGGTGAACAATTGGCTGATAAAATCGATTCCTTTATTGCTCTTGGAAAAGAAAAGTTAGTGGAATGGGTTGGGAAAGCGATTGGATTGCCAGTTGGCGTGATGAAAACGTATTACGATAAATACAAACAGGTACAACAGGTCTATAGCGCCTTTAAGGGAGGAAAAGTCGATGCGACAGCGGTGGTTTTAGCCGTTGATCAGCTGTTCTTAAACGGTACGATATCGAAACTAACCAATAAACTTGATTCTGCTTTAGGATTGCCCGCTGGCTCGTCTTTACTGCTGATTCAATTTGCGGTGACCGGTAATCCGATTTATGTGATTCAATTTGCCTTTAACCTATTCTTCGCTTCCACTGTGGTTTGCCCGAACTTGCAGCAAGAGGCCCAGAAGAATGTCGAGGGTTTGATTTCATCTATTTTAGATATTGGTCGTAACCACCGGGAATTAGTCCCAAGCCAAATTATTACCTTTAACCAGTCGTATATTACGAATTTAGCCGATAAAATTCGACTCAATTACTTACAGTGCCTCGAAGATACCAAAGCGCGCTGTGGCGTTTTTGCCAGACCCGAATATAGCCGGCAGGTTCATATTGGATTTTAGCTTGATTGGTGTCTGATCCTGATTCGAATTGACTCAATCGGTTTTTGGGCCAGAGCCGCATTTATCCGTTCGATAGAGTCGTCTAATTCCTGTTTCAACATATAAGCGTCCGTACCCGTCTGTGCCTGCACCGTCAAAACCCCTTTATGAAACGTCATGGCCCGGACTTCGGGTGGTAAAATTCGATTGGCGGCTTCAATAATTACTGTCGCGGTAATGGCTTTATCCAACCCAAAATTACGCATTCGTTTGATTAACGCATCATGCATGGAATCCATGGCATCCTTTATGTAATTGGCACCGAGACGGTTGGCAACTCATGCACTAACAGCTGCGCCAGCTCGTCCTGATTCAAAAACGCGGCCTCGGTTGTGGTAATAATCCATTGAAACGACTCGATGGCTTGGAGAAAACAACTCCGCCGTGTTTCGTCTAATTCAGAAAAAACATCATCGAGAAGAATAATCGGTTCTTTGCCTTTATTATCATGGAGATAACGGGCTTCGGCGAGTTTAATGGCTAAAATTGAACGTCGCATTTCCCCCCGGGAAGCAAACAAAGTAATGTCGCGATCATCGAGTAAAAAGACAACTTCGTCTCGATGTGGACCGCTGTTCGTTGACCCAGTTTTAATATCGTAAAATCGATTTGATTGGAGTCGTTTGGCTAAATTGTCGGCTGATACCGATGGTTTATATTGAATCGCTAAACTTTCTCGACTCCCCTCGTCAATAAACGTCGGGTATATCGTGGCTAATAAAGCATTCATTTCTAACAAAAAGGCCTCACGCTGTTGAATGATCGTCATACCGGTCCGCACTAATTCACTATCCCAAAAATCGAGTTCATCAGCGTTGCCTAATCCTTGTTGGAGACGCAATAACACGAAATGCCGCTCTCGCATCACCTTACGGTAGGTCATGAGTTGGTCAATATAGTCATAATCAGCCTGGCTTAAAATAGTATCGAGAAACCGACGCCTCTCTTGTGGTGCACCACCAATAATATCCATCGTTTCGGGCGAAAACAGGACCGTAGGAATAAGCCCATATACGTGTGTTAAAGGAATCGCCACCCCATTATGCTTAATCATTTTTTTAACCCCTAACTCGTCACGGGTGAGGATATATTCAAAGTTCTCTTCAGCCAACGTTAAGGTGACGCGACAGTAATTTTGATCCCACTGGATCGCATCGATATCTCGATTAATACGGTACGACTTGGTGACCGATAGAGTCCGGATAGCTTCAACAATATTCGTTTTGCCACTCCCATTCGGCCCTAAAAACACCGTATGGCGGTCGAGCGGAAACGTTGTATCACTATAATTTCGATATTGCAGTAAATGAATCGTCGAGGCTGTCATATTGATCTCATTGTACAATTCGCTTTCAGACTAAAACAAACTATCTTTGAAGCGAAAAGTCCGAAACACGAAGAAACATAGGCAACTATGTTGATGAACGGTGAGGGCTTTGCAGCCCAAAGTAGATGGTTTGAGACGAAATTGGAATTGTACAATGAGATCCTTATAATACCATCAACTGTCCGTTCGTAACGGCATAATGACGTATTGATACTGATCATCCTCTGTTGATTTTAGAATTCCAGGAAACCACTGCGTGTCGGTCGGTGGTTGGAGTAAAAATTGAACCGCGTCACTTGAGATAACTTGCAGCATATCGAGAATAAACCGGGCATTAAATGAAATCGATAGCTCAGGACCGGTAATTGCAGCGGTGACAGTCGATGTACTAGCCCCAATTTGAGCGGAGAGCGCTTTCAAGATTAACTCTTTCTCCCCAACCGTAAACGTTACATTATAGGCAGAATCTCTCGAGAATAGACTGGCCATTTTTAAACTATTGATAAACTCATGTCGATTGAGCGTTGCAATGGTGGACAATTCTTTGGGAATAATGCTTTCGTACGGTGGGAACGATCCTTCTATTAAACGAGAAACTAGATGACTATCACCACAGACAGCCATAATCTGGTGTTTATCGACATGCAAACTAATACGGGCGATGTCGTCGGTCATTAATCGACTCAGCTCAAGCAGTGTTCGAGCAGGAACAATCACCATCATTTCTCCTGGATCGCCCTCTTCAATCGGAATCCGTTTTTCCGCCAAACGATAGCTATCAGTCGAGACTAACTTAATTTCTTTACCGCCAACAAACAGAGCTACACCACTTAAGACTGGTCGTGTTTCATCATGAGTTGTGGCAAAAACGGTTTGAGCAATTGCTTCCTTTAATAATGGTGCGGTCAGGTGAAGAATCTGACCCTTTTCTATTGTAGGAATCGATGGAAATTCAATTGCATCAATCCCTTTTATCTCTGCAGTATAATGCGTGCTTTTCGCCGTTAAGACGGTATCTTTGAGTGAAAAATCGATGGTGGTATCTGAATTATTGGTCACAAAATCGGTAAAGGTTCGAGCAGGGAGCGTAATAGCCCCTTCTATTTCAACTTTGGCTCCGATATAGGTATCAATTGCTAATTCTAAGTCAGTTGTCACCAATTTAAGCCGACCTTTATCCGTCACCAGTAAGATATTACCAAGTACGGGTAAGGTTGCCCGAGTGGTGGCAATACGATTGACGATTTGCAACCCTTTAACCAGATTCTCTTGGGTGACTGAAAATTTCATGGCTTCTCCTCGCCTCATCCCTCGCTTGCTTTGTGTGTTTAAGATATGTCATATAATACAACTCAAATCAAACATATTTTGGTATACGTAACATGACATATTCGGCTGCAATTCACAAAATATTCGTCGCCATAGTTTTAACTATGTTTCCTCATGTTTTTCTGTATTTCGCTCGAATACGTTTTCATGGTTCGTTCCTAAAATATGTTTGATCTGAGTTGGTTTTTTAACAAGATTACGTGAATGAGTTATCCCCTTTTTCGCCATTAATATATTAAATAAATAATAGTGATAGTAATAAGGGCTGTGGAAGCGGGGGACTCAATCTCATATTGCTGTGGATGAGACTTATTATTTAGGGGATAACGACGTGGACGAAAAGGGGAGCTATTGTGGATACATTTGGTGAATGAAAATGGCGACTCCGTTTCGGGCCCTTTTTCCCCTAGTCGTCCCTGACTTGTCCCCAGAGTTTTCCACAGAGAATGGGGATAACTCACATTGTTGCCAACCGATGTTTAATATGGGAAATGTCTTGCGAAATTTTTGGAATCGTCGTCAATTCTTTGGTTATTTTATTATAACCATGCATAACAGTGGTATGATCTTTGCCGCCTAACTCGCGGCCGATTTCAGGAAACGACATATTCATCTCCTCGCGTAGGAGAAACATCGTAATATGTCTTGGGTAGACTAGTTCTTTATTCCTTTTTTTGCCAATTAAATCGGCTACTCCCATCCCAAAATGTTCAGCGATGAGAGATAAGATGGTATCAACTGAATGCGTTTTGCGATGAGCCGGGACAATTAATCCAGAAAGCGCGGAGCGGGTTGCCTCGAGCGAAAAAGGGATATGCGACATCTGGCAGTAAATAACGACTCGATTTAAGGCTCCTTCCAATTCACGGATGTTACTCTGAACTTGTTGAGCGATATATTCCAGTGCTTCCTCGGGGCAATTAACCCCTTTTTCAAGACATTTACTTTTTAAAATAGCCATACGAGTTTCTAAGTTGGGCGGTTGAATATCAACGATCATGCCCCAACCAAAACGGGACGAGAGACGTTCCTCCAGTCCAGGAATGGCTTTTGGCACTCGGTCCGCAGCGATAACAATTTGTCGATTAGATTGATGCAGCGTATTAAAGGTATTAAAAAACTCTTCCTGGCTCCCCTCTTTGTTGGCAATAAATTGAATATCATCAACTAACAGTAAATCGAGCGTTCGATAGGTCTGCTTAAACTGATCAGTTTTTTTTGACGAAATAGAGGCAATATAGTCATTGGTAAATTTTTCGCAGGAAACATAAAGAACGCGTTTTTTTCGGCCTTGCTGTGTCACTTCATTGGCAATGGCGTGCATTAAATGAGTTTTCCCTAATCCTACACCACCATAGATAAAGAGTGGATTATAAAGGGTTCCTGGGCTTTTGGCTACCGCACGGCTTACCGTCGAGGCAAGACGATTATTATTGCCCTCCACAAACGTGTCGAATGTTCGTGAATCAATAATCGTACTGCTCGCCTCCGTAACGGCTGCGTCAGCAACTGAAGTCTCGGCCACTGTAATAGGATTTTGAGGCGTCGCGGATTCTGATTCCGGTTGAATATAGATTGAGGGTTCAGCGGTTTGTGGGCTGCCTTGAATTTGGAATTGAATATCAGCTATCGTCGCGACATGCTTTTGGAATGACGATAAAAAGAGATCTTTGTAGTGCGATTCAACCCAACCACGGATAAAAACATTAGGCACACTAATAGTCGCCGTCGTGTCCGAAAGCGAATCAAGCTTTGTATTGCGTAGCCAGGTCTCAAAATTAGCTTTACTGGTAGTGACTTCCATTTCTCCCAGCACCGCTTGCCAGATAGTCTGATTACTCACAAATCTCCTTTGCGTGTGATGTGGTTCAACCGAGTAAAATTGAGTTATCCACAGCTAAATTCACCATGCCATGGCGGTTTCCCTTCTGTCAAGTGTCCTGTGGATAACTCATCTTGTCGCGAAATTACTATAAATATACCGCGTTTTGAAATTGACACATTTTCCCGAATGAGGTATAGTTAACAGGATAAAAGCAAGTCGATAAGTTCATATTAGAGGAGTAAGTTATGCCAAAGGGAGTATATACCTTCCGCCCTAAATCAACTCGTCGTCGAGCGCGTGTACATGGCTTTATGGCTCGCATTGGGAGCCGCGTTTTAAAACTCCGCCGGCTTAAGGGACGCAAAAGGCTGACGGTTGTTTAGTACCTATTTCAATAGGTTCTCACTATGTTCCCCCGCGATCAGCGACTCATTCAGAAACGTTTATTTGATAGCATTTTTAAGCGTGGCACCTGGGTTCGTGGCCACGCAGCAAGTTTAGTTATTTTACCGAGCCGCGAGCCTGGCAAAATAGGTTTTATTGTCACAAAAAAAATCGCCAAATCAGCGGTAAGACGGAATTTGGCCAAACGTCGAATTCGTGCAGCTTTCCTAAAAAGTATGCGTAATCCTCAATTTGCTCAATTACTCAAACGGAACAATATAGTGGTCGTCATCAATCGTCCAACTGGCCAAGAGGCCTTTGCCGAATTACAAAAAGAAGTTGACGTGATGCTCAGTAAAGCCAATCGACCTAAATCAGGGCCAGTAACATGAAATCAGTGGCAATCGGCTTAATCAAGCTCTACCATAAAACTTTTTCACCCGATCATGGATGGTTTAAACAGGCTGGTCGCCCGGTGTGTCGGTATACCCCAACCTGCTCAGAGTACACCGTGGAAGCGATCGAGATCCATGGTATCATTACAGGTATTAGCATGGGCTTAAAACGGATTGTCCGTTGTCATCCCTTTCATTCAGGCGGATACGACCCTGTTCCCCCGAAACAGACAGTTTAAATTATGCGTGAATTAATTAATAAAATTCTCTATCAACCACTCTACAATCTTTTTATTGTTTTGGTCCTGATTATGCCGAACCATAATGTTGGATTAGCCATCATTGTGTTGACTATTTTGGTTCGACTGGCTTTGACTCCGTTTAAATATAAATCTTTAGAATCCCAGATGAAGATGAAGGAGCTGCAGCCAGAGCTTAAACGATTGCAGGATCATCATAAAGATGACAAACAGGCGCAGAGTATGGCGACGATGCAACTGTACAAAGAACGTCAGGTTAATCCGGCCAGCGGATGTTTGACGCTATTGGTCCAATTGCCCATCCTATTAGCGTTGTTGCATATTTTTCGTCAAGGATTTGGGCCAGAACAGTTTCACCTCCTTTATCCCTTTGTTCCGGCGCCTCAATCAATAAATTATTCGTTTTTATGGATCAAAGATTTAGCAAAAACAGACCATACCTATATATTGCCGGTATTATCGGGAATATCGCAGTTCTTCTTAAGCAGAAAAATGCTTGAGACGATGCCTCAGTCGAGCGGCGGGGAAAATGATATGGCTCAAATTATGAATAAGCAAATGGTTTATCTTGGGCCGGCATTAACATTGATCATCGCGGCCAAATTACCGGCTGCTCTATCGCTCTATTGGGTCGCCGGCACGACGGTTGATTGGCTGCAGCAGCATACAGGGATTAAGCGATATCACCGTAACACAAAAGGTAAAGTCTCGGTCTCCGTGCGAAGTAAGAAAAGTAAAGAGGCACGATGATTTCTGTCGACGACCTTCATCTCATTATTGACGAACTGCTTAAGCAGCTTGGACTCGATTTAAAAACTGAAGTCGTTCAGGATGAAGAGCTCTATCTCGTAAATTTAATCGGTGGCGACGGTCGCTACTTTGAACACAGCCGCGATAATCGAACGTCGGCATTACTCGTAGTTCTTAAATTAATGGTCAACAAAAAACACGGCATTGAACCAAAAATAGCCCTCGATTTTAATGGTCAGCGCAAACAACGACTGCAAAATGTTGCGCTCATGGCGAAGAAAACTGCCGAAATGGTTCGGGTCAAAGGAGAAGAAGAAGAACTTCCACCGATGACACCGGCTGAACGTCGCGCAGTCCATATGGAATTGAAAAAAATGTCCGGTATTCGAACGGAAAGCCGCGGGGTTGAACCGCATCGCCGGATTGTCATTATTATCGACGAGGAAATATAAAACCTAGGCAAATCGGGTGTTTTAAGATATACTAGTTGACCATGGAGAGGTCGCATAGTGGCCTAGTGCGCTGGTTTCGAAAACCGGTAGAGGAGCAATCCTCTCGTGGGTTCAAATCCCACCCTCTCCGCCAGGGCAGTGTTCCGACATTCGTCGGAATGATGCCCTGGTAGATAAGTGAAAGGGATTTGAAGGGCGCGGAGTGGAAGCGAATCCTTGGAGCTTCCATTGTGTGAAGCGCCCCGGCTGCGAGTCGGAGCGAGCAGAAATCCCACTCTCGACCAGAATGTAATTGCATATATTGAGGGATTCCATATGTCAAAAAATCGTTTAGAAACTTTTAGTGATGCGGTTATTGCTATCATTTTAACCATCATGGTGCTTGAGTTGCACGTGCCGCACGGTTATGAAATTGCCGATCTTCAACCATTAGTGCCCATTTTTCTCAGTTATATTTTCAGTTTCATAGGGATAGGTATTTACTGGAATAACCATCACCATCTCCTACATGTAACCAAGAAAATAAATGCCGCAGTCATGTGGGCGAATTTGCATCTTCTCTTCTGGTTATCGCTCCTGCCGTTTGTTACCGCTTGGTTAGGGGAGAATTTTACAAAACCATTACCCGTTGCCCTTTATGGAATTGTTGTTCTCTCTGCAGGGATTGCTCATAATATTTTGTGGCGAACAATCGTCGCCTGCCAGGGGAAGGATTCCCTCTTGGCTAATGCCATTGGTAGTGACCTAAAAGGCACGTTGTCGATCGTTTTTTACGTTCTTGGTATTAGTCTTGCTTTTGTCAATCTTTGGTTCGCCTATATTCTCTATCTGACGGTAGCAATTATGTGGCTGATTCCGGATCGCCGCATCGAATATGGGTTACGAAATAATTCAGCATGAGATACGTTGCCTTTCTTCGAGCGATAAATGTCGGCGGCCACACCGTTAAAATGGTTGATCTGGCCGAAATTTTTAATTCTTTTGGCGTCACGAATGTCAAAACATTTATCCAAAGCGGGAATGTTATTTTTGAAAGTAACGCAAAAGAGGCCGAGTTAACGAAAAAAATTGAACAGGGATTACAATCAAAGTTAGATTATGGGGTCTCGACTTTTTTACGAACCGAAACAGAATTATCTTCTATCATTAAAGCCAATCCATTTGGCAATGACGATTCAGATGAAACAATTACGATTTTTATAACATTTTTTGCCCTACCACCAACCGCCGAACAAAAAACAGCTCTCGAAAATTTAAAAATCGAAACGGAAAAATATCACCTTAATGGTCGAGAGCTTTACACTCGATTTCGCCGTGATTCCAAAATACAGGACCCATTTTCTAATTCTAAAATGGAAAAACTGTTCAAACAAGCGGCAACAACTAGAAATATTACAACACTCAAAAAAATAGAGTCCATGCTGGCATAATTTCGGTTTTATTCGTATAGTCAAAACGTCGGCTATCGTCATAGAGGGGAAATATGCCAGAAACAGAAGATCGATCGACCGTGGTGGAACTGTCTAACGATGGAGATGACTATGAATCGCTGCGAGCGATAAACATTGTTCCTGGGGACTTCGTTCGCTGGTTTGGGGTCGATGCCGAAATCCTAATGGTTATTATCGACGGAGGTAAAGTAATCCTTGCCGTCGTCGATCCCAGTCAGGATAAAAGGGTCGACGTTATTTGTCGGGCCGATGAGCGAT
>JBGPML010000017.1:0-12477 GCA_041486955.1 Patescibacteria group bacterium | reverse complement strand
CTCCCATTAACACATGAAATAAATTTTCATTATTCGTGAATTGGACGCTGTGCCAATCTGGATAAATATAGCCGAAGACACCGAGCAAAAAGAGCAGTGTGCCTAAAACATTTAATGCCTGCTTCATGGGCCATATACTACCCTTTATAGGTTTAATTATCAAGAAAATCACTTCAAGGACCATTCTGTTATAATGCCCACGAGATGAGTACGACCTATAAGACCCCAATGCTCCAGCAGTACCAATCACTTAAGGAGCAATATCCTGACTGTTTGCTTTTTTTTCGGTTAGGCGATTTTTACGAACTATTTGGCGATGATGCCAAAATTGGTTCTGAGGTCTTGCATTTAACCTTAACTTCTCGTAATAAAGGTTCTGATGGACGGATTCCCATGTGTGGGGTGCCATTCCATGCTTCAGAAAATTATGTCGCCAGATTGGTCAAAGCCGGTTATAAGGTCGCCATTTGCGAGCAGATGACCGCTGCCGGCAAAGGCCTCGTTGAACGGGAAGTCATTCGGGTTGTTACGGCAGGTACCCTGTTACGTGACGAAGCGTTAACAGAAGCGGGATCGCAATTTATTTTAACTCTGGTAATCGAACCAAAACTTGTTGCAGGCGCCGCGGCCGATTTATCAACCGGACAATTTATGGCCTTCTCTTTTCCTGGTCCACCCGAACAAATTATTCCTTTATTATTGAGCCATTTTTCGCCGCGAGAGGTCGTGATTCCCAGAGCTGTTTACGATAACAGTGATTACACATCGCTCCTGCGACGTGAGCGAAACGTTAATATCACCTGCGCTCATGACTGGTTAATATACATAAAAGATGCCGAAACAATATTAAAGAATCACTTTCATGTCGAAAGCCTCGATAGTTTTGGCTTAACAAAAAAACCGGAAGCAATTAAAGGCGCGGCCGCTTTACTCGGTTATTTAAAATATACTCAAAAAGGCAATGTTGAACATATTACTTCAATTTCTGAGTTTCATTTGTCGGGACATTTAGTCCTCGATCCGATTACCTTACGACACCTTGAAGTTATTCGGACTGCCGAGGGAACAACCGATGGCAGCTTATTTGGAACTATCAATAAAACTGTCACTGCCAGTGGTCAGCGACTATTGCAGGATTGGTTACTCCATCCTGTGACCAAAAAGAAAGAGATTGAGCTGCGACATCAAGCCATAACTGAACTGGTCAGTCGCAATGAGCTTGTGGCCAAAAGCCGAGAAGAATTAGCTCATTTAAGCGACGTTGAACGTTTGGTCGCCCGACTTTCGGTTGGACTTGGCTCGCCTAGAGATTTACGAAGATTAGCGGACACGCTTTCCCACTATAAAGACCGAGTTCTACCACTATTTTCTGGGGTAAAAAGTCGACGACTACAGGATATGACCACTCCAATACACCCCGATTTAATGAGTTGGATTACACAGGCACAGGCAATTCTATTTGAAGAAGCCAAGCCAACACTCGACGAAGGCTATATTTTTAAAGAAGGGTTCAATGCTGAACTTGATTCATTGCGCCTCTTAACTTCTGGAAATAGATCGTGGTTAGCGGATTTTGAAGCCCAGGAACGGCGACGTACTGGCATTCCGAAACTGAAAGTTGTTTTTAGTCGTGCCTTCGGTTACGCCATCGAAATTACCAATAGTTTTAAAGACAAAGCCCCACCCGATTATGTTCCGAGACAAACCTTAGTTAATGCCGGACGATACACTTGCCAATCGTTAGTGGAATATGAGCGAAAAGCCTTGTCGGCGATGGACACAATGATTGCGCTTGAAAAAACACTATTCGCTGAAGAGGTCGAAAAAGTCGTTCAATTATCGCAAAAAATTTCTGACACCGCCTATGCTATCGCCAGTTTGGATGTGTTAACTAATTTCGCTCATATTGCGTCACTTTATAAATACTCTAAACCGAACATAACCGAACGAGTCGGTATTGAGATTACCGCCGGTCGCCATCCGGTGATAGAACAACTGCACCATGAGTCATTTGTCGCCAACGATACCGAACTAAAACCGAACAAATCGTTTCAGCTCATTACCGGACCGAACATGGCGGGGAAAAGCACCTATATTCGCCAAGTGGCGCTCATTGTCTTACTCGCTCACACTGGCTGTTTTGTGCCAGCCGAATCGGCAGAGATTGGGATTACGGATCGGATTTTTACGCGGATTGGTGCTCACGACAATCTTCGTGAAGCTCAATCGACCTTTATGGTCGAAATGCTGGAAACAGCCCACATTTTGCACAACGCCACCGAACGAAGTTTAGTCATTCTGGACGAGGTCGGTCGTGGAACGAGTCCGGAAGACGGCTTTTCCCTCGCCTGGGCAATTGCCGAATCACTTGCATCAGATAACAGGGGCCTCATTCTCTTTGCCACCCATTTTCACGATCTCAAAGACATTGCTAATACTCATTCGCGTGTTTTTAACAGCCATCTTGCAGTCGCTGTAGATAACGAAGATTTAATCTTCTTACGTAAAGTTACCGATGGCCCGGCTGTCGACAGCTACGGCATTGTTGTGGCGGAAAAGGCCGGGATCCCCAAAGCCATTATTGCCCGCGCCAAGGAGTTGTCGTACGGTAGCTCCTCACCCACTGAACAGATACCTGAAATGTCATTGCGAGGGACAAAGTCCCGCGGCAATCCAGATCGCGACGCTCCGCTCGCGATGACGAACCAGATGGCATTACTATCAGTCGAACAAAAACCGAGCGAAATAGAAGCTAAACTGAAACAATTAAACTTGAATAATATGACGCCGATTGAAGCCTTAAATATTCTAAACGAATTACAAAAAAATCTTCGTTAATTTTTTGTTTTTTTTGGTTGATTAGGTTAGGCTTAATGTGAGCCTGTTCAAAGAGGAGGGATTGCTGAAGTTACGCTTGATTGCAATTGTTCTCATTTTAGTCGGTGCCATACTCGCCACGTTCGGTGGTTATTCTTTGGGTAAAAATCGATCACGAGCAATTAAAGCGGACGTGGTGGCTGCGACTCCTTCACCCAAACCAATTGCGACCACAAAACAGATTTCCGGTATGGTGGTGCCGCACCACGATTTAGTCAAAGTCGAACGGGGAAAACTGTTTGATAAAGTTACCCCCTTAATACCCCAGCCTAAAACGGTCATTCTTATCTCACCCAATCATTACGAATCGGGCAAACAACTCGTCCAGACCACTTCACAATCGTGGAACATCGACCAAGGTACGATTGAACCGAATAAGACGGTTATCGACAAACTTGTGGCCAACGGTGTAGGCAATGAGCCAGATAGTTTTGCCAACGAACATGGCATTCGCCTGATACTTAGTGACCTTAAAGACCATTTTCCGAATGCCACGATTGTGCCTTTAATATTCAAACTGTCAACGCCGCTTGATCAGATCCAATCGGTCGAAAAAGTCTTAGCTTCAGACTGTGCCGATTGTTTTATGGTCGCCTCAGTTGATTTTTCTCATTATCAACCAGCTATATTAGCTCAAGTCCACGATCAACTGACCGAACGAGCCTTAAAAAACCTTGATGCTACAACGCTTTTGAAAAAAGCCGAAGTCGATTCACCGGCGGCTTTAACACTCCTGACTGAATGGGCTAATGATCATGATACGAAAAAATTCGCCTTAGATAACCACACCAATTCTGGAGTATTGCTGAAAGATCCAGACGCTGAAACTACGACGCATTTTTTTGGCTGGTATGAATCGGGTGAAAAAGCCGTTCCGGACAATAGTGTGACCTTTCTTATTGGTGGCGATATGATGTTTGGTCGGAGTATTGCCCACCGATTCCTGTCGGACGGCCTATGGAAAAGTGTTGACCAATTAGGCGAACGACTGTTCTGGGGTACTGATGCTGGAATTGTTAATCTCGAAGGGCCGGTCAGTGATGTCGCCGTACCAGACGACGTGCGTCCGAATAACCTCGTATTTAATTTTCCACCGGAAACCATCAAAGCTCTACAGTATTTACGCATCAACGCGGCGAGTCAGGCCAACAACCATTCCGCTAACCAAGGCAAAACGGGCTTGGAGACAACCCGTCGATTGTTGAAGGATGCGTCAATCACCCCAATTGGCGGTCCAGGTGACGCTGATGTCGACAAGGTCGCCAGTTTTGAAGGACAAAACCTGACGTTACAGGTCATTGGAGCCCATACGTTATCTTCTGTTCCAGACTTAAAACCCCTGATTCAAAAACTGAAAGCTGATCCCAAAAATCGAGTCCTGATCTTCCCTCATTGGGGTGTTGAATACCAATATAAGCACAGTGCGGGCCAAGAAAAACAGGCTCACGACTGGATTGATGCCGGCGCCGATGTCGTCATTGGAGCCCATCCGCACATCATAGAAGATAGTGAATTATATAAAGGAAAACCGATTATCTATTCAATGGGTAATTTATTATTTGATCAGGATTTTTCCAAAGAAACTCAACAGGGACTCCTGTTATCGGGAACTTTTACTGATTCCGGCCTCGATCTTTTCGCCCTACCCATTCAAGACAAAAATTATAAACCTGCCCTCATGAAAGGTGACGACAAAAAATCCATTTTAGACCGCTTATATGCGCCATTTACGGCTCAAAAGCAGTCTACCCCTGCCGGAGATCTATTGCATTTCAATAAATAGAGGTAAACTAAAAATACATAGTATGAGGAGGGAACGTGCAACCAGAAGTACCAACTAAACCGGCGAAATTGCCGATGGATCCGCGAAAGAAAAAGATTATTTTGTGGAGTGCGCTAGGCGCTGTCGGCGCCTTAGTTTTGGCCGGTGGAGCCTATGCCTTTGGCCATCAAGCCGGTAAATCAGCTCAAGTTGCCATTGCCACACCAACGCCAACTGTTTCAACATCTGCCGAAGCGACAGCAGTAGCAACACCCACGCCAAAGCCAGAACTCAATCCTTCCGTCACCGATGACGGTGTTACGTGGCTGGCAAAACAGGAAAAAACGAGTGATCTGAAATTATTCAAAAACCTCGTTCAAGGACAAATTGCAACTTATTACAAAGTTGGATCGGATAATGGCAAGGATATTATTATTGCGACGGTTTCCCCGGAAGGCCCCGGGAATAATAGTAGGGTTCTCTTTCTCAAGACAGACAAGGCCAAGTACGAATTAATCCAAAAACACTCACCAGATGTCTACGACTCAGCTAACAAGTACGTTGGACCAGAAACCACCAGTTCTGTCACAATCAATTCCACAAAACTGTATAAGTCGATCGCGGTACAGAAAGAAATTACCACGAAAAGCGTAACCTTTATGGCTCGTGATGGTTTTGATTACGATTTTTACTCTCAATATGAAGACGATAAAACCTATAAGTTAACAGAATTCACCACAACTCCCTACGGCAAATTGTATTCTGCGGTGATCGACAAGCTTCATGGATTGGCAACGCAAACCTATGTGCTGCGCCGTCCGGATAATACCGTCCAGACTTACCAATTGTCACCAAAATTCGTGACTGACGATGGCGTGCCGCAAGTCACTTGGGCCGATAAATCGGTTAACGGTGACGCCTATCGCTACGACAGTGTGGGCAGTTGTGGTTCGGTCACTCATTTCGGCATTATCAGCAACGGAAAGTTGGATGGACTAAAAGCCACCGGCACAACCAGCACCAAAGAATCGGTCTATGAATTTACGAGTGCCGACAATGAGATTGTGAAGTACTACATAAATGACATTATGCAAGGTAAGTACTATGACTCGACCAAAAATGACGAGGTTGCCATCACAGCAACTGAGTTCCTCGCCAAACACGGGTTGTTTGCTTATAAAGATGCTCTGGATCGCGTCATTCTCTTCTCAAGCCAAGTCTATGGTCCACAAGCTGAATGCGGTAAACCAGTTGTCTACCTCTACCCAACGAAAATTACGCCAGTATCTGTCAAAGTTGACGCTAAAATTTCTGTTTCGGACCCAGCCTATAACAACGGCTGGAACGTCACAGCCCAACCCGATGGTACGCTCATTAATAGCGACGGTAAAAGCTACGATTCCCTGTTCTGGGAAGGGACTGGCAAAGAATACCCATCGATTACTCAAGGATTTGTCGTCAAACGAGACAATGTTGAAGCAACGTTGCGTGACCACCTAGCTAAACTTGGCTTAAATCAAAAAGAATCAGCTGATTTCATGGAATTCTGGATGCCGAAAATGCCGAATAAGCCGTATGTCCGCTTAACCTGGTTCGGCACCAAACAAATGGATCGGTTAGCACCACTGGCTGTCTCACCGCAACCTGATAGCGTCATCCGCATCTTCCTCGACTTCCAAGGCTTGGATCAACCGATTAACTTACCGACACAAAATCTCTCAGCCATCGCCCGCAAAGGATTTACCGTAGTTGAATGGGGTGGACTGCTGCGAAAATAGAATATACAAAGAGCCTCGGTAGTGACTACTACCGAGGTGGAAGGGGTGAAATATCGGGCAAAGACGGGTAGAGAAAATACGCCGGGCCCGATTTTTCACTTTTGACGATGTAGATTTTGATCGACCGATCCCAACTTTCAGCCTCGCCAGTTTTCCCCGAAACCCGGAAGACTGTATCACTTAGAATTTGTAGCTCGAGGGGTAGCAATTGGATGGGATAGCCGTGTCTGTTGGGTAAGTAGGCCCGAATCCAGATCGCATGTTTTTCTTGTTTGGCCTTTTCAAGTTCATCGACTGATGGAAGTCCATCGAGGGTTAACACGAACGGATGCACCTCGATCTTGGCGAAATAACCTTCTCCGGTCTCGTATGTACCGACGATGTCAAAGAAGGTGTAGCCGGAATTCCAGTCAGTTATTGCCCGAAAATGGAAAACATCATCCATTGGGCACGGGTTCATGAGATACGGATTGATGTAAATTGTACATTGTTCAGGTCCTTGCTTCTCAACCAGACGGGTCACAAATGCTTCGAGCTGCGCGGTGTGCGGCCCCTCGTTCATGTCCCGCAAAGACCATCGCGTATGCATTTCAGCATAGACAATCTGCTTCATTTCCCCCTCCATCGCAAGATAGCGATCCCCCGAGAAAAATCTCGGGGGAAAGAGTTATCGAGCTAGGCAGTGAGCTTTCTCCCTGCATGACATCCCAGTCCGACATTTGCGGACCCGCTTTTTAACGACTGCTCTGTTAGTCGTGATATCTACTTCGAGAATGAACTGTGCCGGCTCATTTGGGAAGTTGATCCAAAAGGCAAGCCTGAATGGATCATTTACCGCCAGCTCAAATGGGAAAATGAGGAGTTCAGTCCGCATTTCCAGGCCTTCGACTCGTACTATCATTAAATTTCCCAATTTAATGGGGAGAGCTATCTCTGGAATAGTACAATAAGGTGTATATTCGTAATTCGCATCAACTTCGATCACATTTTGCATTTTGGCCTCCCACGGTGGAATAGAAAGAAGTTGTCTACTCCGAATATAGCAAATACGCTTGAGATAACAATTCCCCCGTTTTTAATCGAATCCGGAAATTATTTATGATATAAGAATAGTCATGGGCATAGTTTTATTAAACCTCAATGTCTGGAACTTAACGAATCAATTACCTCAGTAATTGATTCGTTAAGCAATCTATATGGGAATAATTCAACAATTACCAGAAGAAATCGCTATCAAGATTGCTGCGGGCGAAGTAGTTGAACGACCGGCTTCAGTGATTAAAGAACTGGTGGAAAACGCACTTGACGCTGGCACTACCCAAATCGATGTCAACTTAGATGAAGGTGGCAAAACTGTTATAGAGGTTCAAGACAATGGTTCTGGTATGGATCGGGATGACGCGGTGAAAGCTTTTTTACGCCACGGGACTTCGAAAATTCGTGAAGTTGAAGATTTAACCCATGTCACCACCCTGGGCTTTCGCGGCGAAGCGTTAGCCGCGATTGCCGCTTCGGCTCTTGTGGAATTAACCACCACCCAACCAGATTCGGAAGAGGGGACTCAAGTAAAAGCGTCAAATGCCTCGATCGAATCGGTCAAACCACACTCCCCTATTCCCGGAACCATCATCCGTGTGACCGATTTATTTACGTCATTACCGGCGCGACAAAAATTTTTAAAAAGCGAAGCCACCGAATGGAAAGCTAGTTTAGAAACATTAGTTAAACAGATCATTACCCACCCAGAAGTAGGATTTACCATAAAGCACAATCGTCGGGTTGTATTTCAACTACCACAAAACCAATCATTCGCTGATCGGGTTTCGGCGGTTTGGAAAATCCCTGCTGATCAGCTTGTTTCGATTAATTCTGACGTGCCGCATATGAATCTCACCGGAGTCGTTGCCAAGCCAGAAGTGGCTCACGATCCGCCAGCTGGCGGAAAAAACCGGCAGTTCTTTGCCGTCAACGGCCATCCCGTGACCGATAAAATTGTCGCTAAATCAGTTAAAGATGCCTTTGGAACTTTCTTGCCGCCCGGTCTTTACCCGTCATATGCCTTAAATCTTACCATCCACCCCGGGATGGTTGATGTAAATATTCATCCGAGGAAAGATGAAGTGCGGTTTATTAATTCACAGGAAATATTCCGGTTTGTGTTTCAATCCGTTTCACAAGCTTTAGACGGACAAAATTTATCGTTTAGTCGGGTAGGGGAGAGCGATTTAGGGCTGACTGCTGATAGACTACCGACTACTGCTGCCCCAATACCATCTCAGTTAGAAACTAATAACGGGGGAGGGGATTCATTCAATTTTTCTGCTAAACCATCTCGCGAGCATATCGCCTCCCCTATTCGTCATGCCACGTTCAACCATATTCCTGTCCAATCCATTCTTGAAGCGTCACGGATCAATGCCAGTCTACCCGAACCAATTTTATCTCTTGACCACTGTTACTTTATTACCCTTTACGTTGACCAATTGCTGTTAGTTGACCAGCACGCGGCTCATGAGCGGATTTTATACCATAAGTTCTGGGAGCAGGATAATGCCAAAGAAGCAGCCCGGCAAAATCTGCTGATTCCGGCTGAATTAGAACTGGCTCCAGAAGAAGAGGCTGTTTTTAACGAACATAAATCCGAGTTCGAAGATTTAGGATTTTCATTCGCAACAGGGGAGTCGGACAAAATTTCAATTACCGCCGTCCCCTCTTTGTTGCGTCGAATCGAACCAAATCAATTCTTCCATTCCCTCCTCCAAGGGATAGGGGATGATCGTAACGAACCGGAGCTGACGGATTTTAAACACAAACTTTTTGCCACTATGGCCTGCAAAGCCGCCATCAAAGCAGGGGATCGTGTCAGTGAGTCCGAAAAACGCCATGTTATCAATGAATTAATGGCTCTCCCCGACCGCTTTACTTGTCCCCACGGCCGCCCATCGCATATACTTATTGCATCATCCAAGTTAGAAAAATTGTTTAAACGTACTGGCTTTTAATTATGAAAAGAGGGACGCCTCCGTCAACTGACGGATGGCGCCCCTCTTCGGGTAATGTGTGTTTGGTCAGTCGACACCAGCCGATGTCGCGAATGGCACATCCTCGTGCCCCCCGCTGGCAGACGCTTCAGACCCGACATAGGCATCCACCCCGACGGATAACCGAGGATCAGATTTGACGGCATCGGAGGGTTTCGCCCCTTGATGTTCAGCAATGTACTGCCTAATCCTACGAACTGCGGTCGCTTCGGTTAATCGTTCGTGTCTTGGCATGACCTTTTACCTCTCTCCTTTCGGTCGTTGAGCCGCCGCAATTGATACCTGGCAGCGGGGTGGATGAATGGGTCGAGCGATCGGACATAGGCAGCACCTTGCTCCAGAATAAATCGCTGTTCTGGGGTGCGACGATAGATACGACATGCATTCTGCATCCAAAGCAGTTGGCTGTTCGAATGTCGTTGCAACGACTCGCCTGGGATGTGGAGAAAATCTCTTGCCCATCGTCGCAGGTGGTTCAGAACAAACAACGCAGTCTGGATTTCAGGCAAGGCAAATTCCAATATCGGTGGCAGCCGATGAAACGACGATGTCCGCAGCACTTCAGCGTCTCTAAGATACACCTCACGGCTGAAACGGTGAAATTCTGTTGCGACCCTCGCAACGCAGACCTGCCGAAACCTCTCATTGGTCGCAAAGCACTCTATAAGCGGTTGCCCCTCGAGTTCCATCTCACGCATCACCTGGCAAAACTGCCGTGGAAAGTGATTGGCCAGCGTCACGGAATTTGCAAGGGTTTGTATCGCCGTCGGGGGATTGTCTTGTTGAGATCGGGAGGCTTCATACAGTTTCCGAAGCGGATCGTACCGGCAGCAGAAACCAATGAACTCCCCCATGTCTTTCGGGCCATCTGGAAAATACTGGTGAACGTCTCGCAGAAACTGACGTGACGCTTCCAAATCTTGTCGGACTTTGCGCCGAGCCCCCGCATAAATACTTCGGAGCTCTCCTTCGTCATGTGACGTAACGACAAGTCCGGGAAGAACGGGTTCATACAGTCGCAGGAGTTGATCGACTCCGCAGACACGCCAATGGTTTTCCGCCAATCCTCCCAGATCGCCAATGTCACAAAACATCCAAGCCCCACCTTGAACTTGAAACACGACCCCATGGTGGAGTAACTGACGACCGGGCTGCATGCGATTGGCAGCGGCGAGATGCTCTTTGACGTGTGTGGTAAACGGCTCCGGCCCGGGTAATTCCCGCCGTCTGAGATCTTTCAGGATGGTCCGACAGACGTTTCTCTCGCTCGGCCAATAGAGATTGTAGGATTCCTGCACCGTTGAAGTGAGCAGGACAGGCGCCCCGACATAGTGGCCAAGAGCAATCAGGATAAGAGCCATGCCCAGACAGTTCGGCCACTGAGGTCGTTCGTCAGAGAGACTGAATTGCTCAGGCAAGACCTGATGAGCCCGAATAATTTTGTCCGCTGGTAGATCCTCCTCAAGCTCGTATATCCGATGAGATGCTGTTTGGAGCAGACTATGCTGCTCTGTCAGACCCATCTCAAACCATGCGCCTTCATCATCTTCGAGAAGCAAATCAGATGGCAAACGTCTCTGCGCAGCTTCAATCAAGTGATGGCCAAGCTCCCACAACAAGGCCCGCTCAGAGAGTGTTTGCTTGGTTTCATGGACCGGCAAAGCGGGGATTATTTTTTTTGCTTTTCTCCGCAGTCGAAATTGCATGAACTGGCCGGCGCCATAATAGCCTTTCCGTAGAGCGTAGCCTAACGGATCTCCTTCTGGATAAGTCTCATAGAGCGACAGTTGTTGACTAAGCCGCTCTTGAAATCGGGTGGTTTGCTGGACTTCGGCCGAGGTTACACCGCAGCCGTGCACAAACGCATACTCGATAAGATCGGCAAAGGTCACCTTATATCTCCTTGTCGCATTGATTGGTAAAGAACAACGACACAATTATACCGTTACAGGTTCATTTCGTCAATCAACGTTAAAAATAACCGAGTCGTATTTGACCATTATCCAGAAATATCAGCATAATACATCTATGGATAATACGATTTATATTGGGGCGGATCATGCCGGTTTTGAGCTGAAGCAATACCTTATCGATGTCTTTAAAGACGACTATGATATGATAGATTGCGGTCCGAATTCACTTGACCAAGAGGATGATTATCCCGGTTATGCTCGCGAAGTGTGCGAGAAAGTCCTGGACGATGACGGTCGCGGCATATTGATTTGTGACACCGGGATTGGGATGTCGATTGGCGCGAATCGCTACACCGAAATTCGAGCCGCTATGGTGGTAACACCGTTTATGGCCGAGCGGTCACGACTGCATAATGATGCCAATATTATTTGCCTTGGCCAGGAACTTATGAGCCATGAAGAAAATGAAAATTTAGTCCGTATTTGGTTAACCACTGATTTCACCCAAGTGGAGCGCCATATTCGGCGGATTCAACAATTGGATAAACTAGGATAGTTTTATGACCCACATGGAGGGGCGACAAATGTATAAGATTGGCGTGTCTGGCTCGGCCGCCAACAACTGTTTGGCCGGAGCCTACGCCAAAGCGCGGGAGATTGGCCGGCAGATTGCGCTTTCTCACGCCGTAACGGTAACCGGCGATACTATTGGCGTACCTCATTCAGCGGCACACGGAGCTAAATCCGCAGGGGGCATGACCGTTGGTATTTCTCCAGCTGCCAGCCGACAAGAGCATTTACGGAAATATAACTTGCCGAATGATGAAATGGACATTGTGATATATACTGGCTTTCAATATTCAGGGCGAAACTTATTGTTTATCCGGGCGTGCGATGCGGTGATTTTCGTTTGTGGACGGATGGGCACGCTCAATGAATTTACTATCGCATTTGAAGACAAAAAGCCGATCGGTATTTTAACGGAAACCGGCGGAATCGTTGAAGAATTAGATCATATTTTAGAAGTTGCCAAACGGGGACGAAATAAAATTGTTTTTGATACTGACCCAGCCAAACTGGTTAAAAAAGTCCTCGAACTCATTGAG
>JBGPML010000016.1:0-13091 GCA_041486955.1 Patescibacteria group bacterium | reverse complement strand
CTATGCCTCCTCGTTCATTCAACCATTTCGCTCAAGATTATAATCTTTTTTCTCTTCCTAAACTACTTTTGAGAAAAGTTCTGAAAATAATTTTACTACAGGTTGAATATGAGATAAAGAGAGACTATAATGCCGGTAACGTTGAAACGACGAGAAAGGGGGAAACCATGGCTGCATATGAGAGCGAACTTGAAGGTATCAGTGTAGAAAGAGGCGACGGACGCATGGTGGTAACGTATGCTGATCATGACAATCCAGCTATGACACGGCTGAAGTTGGATATGCAACCAGACGTCAGTCGGGTGTGGCAGCATCTTCTCGAGCGCAGTAATCCCTATTTTGGAAAGTGTCTCGCCGAGGTCTTGGAGTATATGTTGGCGGCTTTCTCTCTTCGTAGCCTCTGTCTTTTTGTGGAGGAAAGGGACGAAGTCATTGCCATGGAAATGGAAGAGTTCTTAGATCAAGGTATGCGGGTCTTACAGGATAGGCTTCGCGCCATGGCTCGCAAAGTAGGAGTGGAGCCCCAAGAAAGCAGTGATAACTCAAAATGAATCAATCATCGTGGTACCAGGGCGAAGTTTGCCCTGGTTTTATTATGGAAAAGCAGTGACCACATACCCGTCTTGGCATATAGTCACTGCTTGAAAAATGCTTTCCCCAGTCGCGTGCGGCTAATGCATCATAGCCGACTGAGTTCTTGATCCAGCTGCGCCGGAAACGGAGAATGCGATCTTCCCGTCGGTCCTGAATTCGAAATAACCGTTAGGTCCGCCCGTACCCTGAACTTGGTAAGTCGCTCGCGGTTTGACCCGCCATTTGATGAGCAAATCCAACCACTGGCCGCTCACGCTCGGGACCTTGCCCGAGACATACGAACGAACGTCACCCCCTGAGACCGCCTCGCTTTCGCTAATCAGCGTCACGCTTACTTTTGGTTCGGGTTTGCGGTGAGGCCTCGATTTCGCCGCAAAGGCATCTTGCGATGTTGCCGTCATGAGTAACAGCGGAACAGCCAACCAGAGACCACGCATGAGTTTCCTCCTTGGATACCGACTGGAACCATTCCAGGCTATTATAGATTATACTTTAATGCCTGCTTAAATTAAATATTATTTTGCCGCTTTGACCGTAAACGTTTGGCCGTCACTATACGCATGAATCGTACCCTGGGTGTCATTTCGAAAGATTTGGACACCTTTATTGTTTAACTTATCTAAAATACTTTGAGCTGGATGACCGAATTTATTGTCTTTACCGACCTGGATGATTGCATATTTTGGATTTACCGCGTTTAAAAAGTTAAGGGCTAAGCCACTGGCCGAACCGTGGTGCGGTTCTTTCAAAATATCGGCTTGAAGATTGGCGCCGGAATTGATTATGTTCTGTTCATGTTGTTCGTTGATATCACCTGTCATCAGAACTGATGTATTTTGATAGCTCACGCGGACCACTATCGTGGCATCGTGCTGATCTTCGGGACGCTGTCCTTCCATATTGTCGATTGGATGAACCACTTCAAGGTGTACGCTATCTACATCAGCCGTTTTGCCTTTCCAAGCTAATTCGGTCGGAATGCCGTGCGTTTTAATGTTGTCGAGCATTTTTAGGTATTCATTTGTGGTATGAATCGCCCCGGAAATCCACATTTTTTTTACGTCGTAGCGATCCATAACGTGATTTAACCCCGTAATATGATCCGAGTGATTATGAGTGGCGATCATAAGATCGATGGTATGGTCGTGGAAGGGCATTTCTTCCCCCAATCGAGTTAAAACGGTGCTATCAGGTCCTCCATCAATCAAAATATGTTGATGATGCGGAGTGGTAATAAGTGTGGCATCACCTTGGCCAATATCCATAAACGCAAACGTAACAGCTGAATTGATCGAGGTGCTTGGTTTGGGTTGATCGAGAGCATAAGCAAAAATAAAGGCAATGATACCGACGATTATTAATTGGACGATTCGACGAGTTATGCGTGTTTTAGGGCTCGGGTGTTCCATAAAAGAAATGCTCCAATTGCAACGTAGCACACTATAAATAAAATCACTGGAAAGTGGGCAATTGAAATACTAGCAAAAGGTAATTCAGCCGCCAATTGAATGGGACGAACGATCAGCCAAAGGATTGGATAGGTCATCCAGGCGAATAGTCGTCCCGCAGCGACTGAAATAAGGGCAACAACTGCTTGGAAAAAGCTCAAACCCATCGCTAATGGCGTAAAGAGTAGTACAAGAGCGTTAACAAATGGCGAGATCGGGGAAATGAGTCCAAATTGCAAAATTGTTAGCGGCACTACCATCAGAGTTGCGCTTAGAGTCTCTCCAAAACTGGCGCCAATTTCACCACCTAGTCGTTCAAGCGGTGGCGTAATAATCGGGCTCAAAAATAGAATCCCGGCAAATGCCAGAAATGATAACTGCCACGAAAGGCTATAAAGCATTCCAAGGGGAGAAATGATCGAAAGAATAACCGCACTCAAAAGAACCAAAGGCAAACGGTGTTGTATTCTGCCGTGTATGGTAATAAATAGTGACAAAATAGCGACGATCGCTCCTCTGAGAATTGATGGGCTCGCTCCAGCTAGGACAATGTAACCAGTGATTCCTAATAGAGCTAACAACATACCCGCATTTGGATTGACTCTGCGGCCGATGCGTTGCAGTAATAGCGCGACGATCGTCAGATTATAACCCGAAACAGCTACAAGATGGGTTGTGCCAGTTGATTGTAAATCGTGTTTAAAATTGGTGTCAAAATCGTCATTTGTACCGGTGAGAAGGCCAATTGCTAAGCTCGCGTATGGCTCTGGAATTGTTGCTCCTACCCGCTGTTGCATTAACTGGCGAAACGCATATAAACGACTAGGTTTATTATCGACAACTTGAACTTTGATGTCCGTACTCATACCGATGACATTTCTACCTCGGTCACTTTTGTGCTGGCTTGGCTGAACCGATGCGTCGATAGTTAAAACAGTTCCGGGAGAATAGATCCAGTCATAAATGTAAACTTGGATATTTTGTCCTCGATGGGTTCCTTCGCGAAGAGTGAAAACTGCCCGTTGCTGTGGAGCTTGGGCAAACCGCAGCGACTGAAGTTGGGCTTGGCCGTGATAATTCATAGGTTGGGTGATCGTAACCTGTTTGAGATGAAGGCCCGCCCACCAGACACCGAAACATAAGAAAGATAAAGCCGCCCAGATTAAGCGAAGGTGAAATTGTTTCGTCAATAACCATAACCCAATTAAAATGAGAGACAAGAATAGGACATAAATAATTGGGTTAATAATGAAATATGAACCAATCGCAATGCCGATACAAAAAACCGATAACAATATGATTAAATAGGCGCGTCTGGGAGACTTTAACATTATCGCGATAATACCATATAGGACGAGCGTCATGTAAGTTAATTATTGCTCCGATAAAGACTTTTGTGGTATAAAAAGAGTCATGGAAGAATCCCAGGATACAAAAACACCGCCAGTTGAACCGGATGTTAACGAGCGAATTACTGAATTAGAAAAGCAATTAAAACGAGTCGCGGCTGATTTTGATAACTATCGCAAACGTACCGAATCAGAAAAAAAACTAAGTTTTCAGTTAGCGCAGGCTCAGACCTTGCTCGAATTAGCGCCCGTGCTGGATAATTTCAGGCGTGCCACGACGCATCTTCCCGATACCCTCAGAGACGACAAATGGGTTACCGGTGTTTTATATATTGAAAAGCAACTCGAGCAGATTTTTAGCGAATTTGGGGTGGAAAAAATAAAAACCGTCGGTGAAGCCTTTAATCCAGAACTCCATGAGGCGGTCAGTCATGATCCAAGTGATTCAATTCCCGAAAATGAAATTATCACTGAAGTTGAATCTGGTTACATGTTGCAAGGCCAAGTCCTCAAACCAGCCAAAGTAAAAGTCAGCCGCGGTCCCTCAGCCTAAATATAAGGCAAACAGTAATAATAAAGGAGGCCAAAATAGAAAAATATATTCCCCCGGAAGCCTATGGTGAACCAAAGCCGGCTGATAATGGGTCATTAAAGCCCGCCAAAGAATCGCCCAACTTGCCGGACGAAACCGATCTGGTGCCCGAACTTGCAGTTCGCGAGTTTAAGGTGGAGCCGGCAGCGACAGAACAATTAATCGATCCTCCGAATTTACCGGATGAGACAGCTCTAGATGGCCGGCAATCGATCCTCGCTCATCCTGCCAAGATTCGTCGTGAAGACAGGGTAAGATATATTGAGAATAGGCCACCAATTAAACGAGTCGGTTCCTTGCCCGATAGTTTTCTCAATGATTTGACACTTCCCAATTCCGCTAGGCGAGCTTTCGGAAGTAGTTTTGATAAACCTGAAGAATTTGCCCAATATACGCCCGGAGATCTCATGGGCCTGCCTGAAATGGGTGAAGGGACTCTGACCAAAGCGCTTGACGAATTTGCGCTGCGGGGGATCTCATTGCGAGTTCCCGAGGCAGGTGAATCAATTCATAACCTTGGATTGACTCATCATCGTGACCCAAGACTATTTAGAATAGGGATTAATACAGTAGGTCAATTGGTTGAGGCTATGCAAGACCCCAATTTGCGAAAGCACATTAATCCGGATGATGCTGCAGTAATTGAACACCGCCTTAAATTTTTGGGCCTGTTACCATAACTTAACACTCATATTTCAATAAAGGATTCCGTGTCACAAATCGGATTTTTAGTTGTACCGTTATTATTGGCAGCTTGCTTGCTCTCCAATCAATCTACGGCTTACCTGTTAATCTCTTGTTGAGACTGTTTATTTCATTTATACTGGTCAGCGAACGTTGCATGTTTTTCCGATTACGAAACAAGGGGGAGAAATGAGCAAATGGAATCCGTTTTACAACCTTCTGGGAATCAAGGAAGGCTGGAAGATCCGTGAAGAAAACAACCAAAGGCGTGAAAGAAAGGCAATTCATCAAACGCCGCTATTTCAGGCCGTAGCCGGCCGCGAAGCGGTGTATCGGGAAGGGTTACAGATCATGCGAGAGGAAATCAACAGCATCGAATCGTTGCAAGAAGCAATGGATCGCCTGTCCGGCATTGGCCGTGGAAGAGTGACGCCGCAAGCTTTAGAGCGTCTGCCCGGTCTGTCAGTAACTGCAGCACTGGAAGCTTTTCCGCATATCGACGGCGAAACGCTGGCGGAAATGAACCTTCTGGTTCGCCGTATTCAACGTCTGGCTCGTGAGCGTGATTCGGTGGCAGGTGGACCGTTTTCACTCGTGCTGGACAGTCAGACGGAATATTATCGTAATCTTCCGTCAGGAGATCGCTGCCGATTGCGACCGAATGAGGAATGGTCCCCGGGTGACGCTCATCGCCCATTCAACCCCGAAGCGTTCGAGGCCTATCGCAACCGAAGAAGGCGATAACGCACAATCTAAATAGCTCTACCGAGTACCTGTTGGTACTGGGTAGGGCTTTTCTATTGTTAGTTGTAGGCTTGACAGAAATGTAAAGAATACTTTACAATCGGTCTAGGTCAATTTAATTTAAATAAAGATAAGAGGGTCGTGATTGGAGGAGAGACAAGGTCTCTCGAGGAGCGAAGCGAGTCGTACATAGACGTACGGTGAGCGAGCCCCACACAGAGTAACGAAGTCACTTGCCAATCCCGGGCCTCAGAGTAGGAGTATATGGGAAGAATCATCGGAATAGATTTAGGGACTACGAATTCAGTCGCTTCTGTAATGGAAGGCGGGAAAGCAAGAGTTATCCCAACCGCCGAAGGCGGGAATATTACACCGTCGATCGTCGCGGTCAACAAAGGTGGCGAACGATTAGTCGGGGTGTTAGCCAAACGTCAATCAATCACCAACCCAGAAAATACAATTTATTCGGTGAAACGTCTTATTGGACGTCAATTTGAAGATGATGAAATCCAACGCGACCTTAAGATTTTGCCATATAAAATTGTAAAAGCAGGCGAAAAAGTCAAGGTTGTGATGGGTGATAAAGAGTACAGTCCGGAAGAGGTTTCAGCCTTTATTTTACAAAAGATTAAATCCGACGCCGAAGCCTATTTGGGCGAAAAAGTAACCGAAGCCGTCATTACCGTTCCGGCTTACTTTAATGACTCACAACGACAGGCAACCAAAGATGCCGGGACGATCGCTGGTTTGGAAGTAAAGCGAATTATTAACGAACCGACCGCTGCCGCACTTGCCTACGGGCTCGATAAAACCGATAAAAAAGATCGCAAGGTTGCGATTTACGACTTTGGTGGTGGTACATTTGACATTACGATTCTTGATATAGGAGTAATCGAGGCTGAGTCAAGCTTTGAAGTTCTCTCGACCAATGGTGATACGCACCTGGGAGGAGACGACCTCGATCGTAAGGTGATGGACTGGGTTATTGATGAGTTTAAAAAGTCAGAAGAAGTTGATCTAACCAGTGATAAGGTTGCCTTGCAGCGTATTAAGGAAGCGGCGGAAAAAGCTAAGATTGAATTATCGCAAAGTATGGAAACTGAGATTAATCTTCCATTCATTACGGCCGATGCCAGCGGACCGAAGCATTTGGTGATGAAATTATCGCGCGCGAAATTAGAAGATCTTGTTGGCGGATTAATTGAACGGACAAAACCAATCGTCGAACAAGCGCTGCGTGATGCTAAAGTTTCGCCCAGTGATATTGATGAAGTTATTCTTGTCGGTGGACAAACCCGAATGCCGATGATGCAGGAAGTTGTGAAAAAAGTTTTTGATAAAGAACCTTCTCGCGGCGTTAATCCTGATGAAGTTGTCGCAGTCGGAGCCGCCATTCAAGGCGGCGTGCTGGGTGGTGAGGTTAAAGATATTTTGTTATTGGACGTAACTCCGTTGACGCTCGGCTTAGAAGTAGAGGGTGGATTGATGGCGCCATTGATTGAACGGAATACGACGGTTCCAACTACCAAGTCTCAAGTCTTTTCGACCGCATCAGATAATCAGCCAGGCGTTGAAATTCATATTCTCCAAGGTGAACGGCCGATGGCTTCAGACAATAAAGGTCTGGGCCGATTTATGCTTGAGGGTATTCCACCGGCCCCACGGGGTGTGCCGCAAGTCGAAGTAACCTTCGATATCGATGCCAACGGTATCTTAAAAGTCACTGCTAAAGATAAAGCCACTGGGAAAGCTCAAGACATTACGATTACTGCCTCCGGCAGCCTGTCCAAAGACGAAATTGAACGGATGCGCAAAGATGCAGAAGCCCATAAGAGTGAAGATGAGAAACACAAAGAATTGATTGAAGCGCGTAACACGGCTGAACAGCTAATCTACTTATCTGAAAAGACACTGAAAGATGGCGGTGACAAAATAAAACCCGAAGACAAACGGGAAGTTGAAGATGCTATTACCGCCTTGAAAGGTGTGATAAAACAGGATAACCTGGACGAGATTACCGTGAAATCAACCAAATTGAGCGAATCCATTCAAAAAGTCGGCGCTGGAATGTATGAGTCAGCTAAATCTGCTGAAAAGGAACCGACTACTGATGGAGATACCCCAGAGACTCCTGATACACCTGAAGCAGATAAAGAGCCGAAAGAATAAAATTGCCCCGCACCATAAGGTGCAGGGCAGGTGAGGGGAGGATGAAACGTAATTTGCGCGAGTAGTCGGACGGATGATGGTGTATATGGGTAGAAAAGTACATCCAATCAAGTCGCCCCTATCAACTTGATGTATAAAGAATTATAGCCTAAAAGAGGTAAAAAGACAAGAGTTCATGAGAGATTACTACGAAATATTAGGTGTCAATAAAAACGCTTCTGAAGCTGAAATTAAACAAGCCTACCGAAAATTAGCCCATCAATATCACCCTGATAAGGCGAAGGGTGATCGAGCTGACGCGGAACAAAAGTTTAAAGAAATTAACGAAGCGTATCAGGTGTTGTCTCATGCTGAAAAAAAAGCTCGGTATGACCAGTTTGGTCATGCCGGCGTCAATGGACAGGGTTCACCCTTTGGCGGAGGACAAGGCAATCCCTTTGGTGGCCGCACTGGAGGGTTTCAGTTCGATTTTGGTGGAGCGTTTGGCGGTTTTGAATCGGTGGTAGAGGACTTGATGGGGAGTGCTTTTGCCAATATTAGTGCGGAAGTTCATATTTCATTAGTCCAGGCTGTGTTGGGTGACGCCATTCAGCTTCGTACCAATAATAATGAGAGTATTGAGTTGAAAATTCCACCGAATACCCAGGATGGTCAGACATTCGTCTTTCGCGGTAAGGGCAATCAACACCGCCGCGGACGCGGTGATTTACATATCGTCGTGCGCGTGGTTTTACCGCGGAAATTAAGCCGAGAACAAAAGCGATTGTTTGAAGAATTAAAAAAGACCGGTCTTTAAATAAAAATGGGGGTCCTCGAACTGGCGCTGTCGAGGACCCTTTGGATGTCGTACGATGCTGAACACTCGCTGCATTTTCACCCCCTTTAGGCGAGTGTCATACCATCCCCCAATGGCATCTCTACTATAGTGAGACAGGAAAACGCTGTCAATCGATTGATAAGCATATCGTCACTCCTTTATTGACACCGTTCTCTCCTATCAACTATGCTATTAGTAGCCGCTTTGAAAGCAGCTAGAGTCTACCTTGGGTAGATTCCACAGGAGGGAAATGGTACTACTACAAGCTGCCCCATCTTGGGATTTAGTCATCACGCTTGTTTTTGTCATTGGCATCAGTTATGGCTTTATTATTTTACGCGATCGAGTGTTGGTACTGCTTTTATCCCTATATGCCGGCACGGCGTTAGCCAACACCTTGGCCGGTCCGATTCAAAAATTCTTTAATGGTGATGTGGCTTTATTAAATAAATTGTGGGTCGAGAGCTCGGTTTCCCCCTTTGCGATTAAAATGTTCGTCTTTGCCGCTGCCGTTGTTCTAATCTGCGCCAAGAGTGGATTAGCCGCGCGAAGGACGGGGGTTAGTTTCTTTGAACTAGCCGCCTACAGTTTTTTTAGTGTGTGCGTTGGAATTAGCAGTGTTTTTGGTTTTATGGAACCCGACCGGTTAAAGTTATTTACCGATTCGTCAAAGATGGCCTCTTTTATCGTGAATCATCAGCTACTTTGGATAATTGCACCATTTATTATTTTAGCTCTCCTCGGTGGCGGTTATTCCCGTAGCTCCTATCCACCTGAATATTAATTAAGAACGTCCGACTGGACGTTCTTTTCTATCGAACTGATAACGAAACGGTTGGTTTAGTTTTTAAATGAATCATAGAAAAACCAAACACAAAAGCCGAAAAACACAATAACTGGCACTAATGATCCCCATGCAACCAACGTCCAGCCTCGGGAGTGGATGGCTTGGGCATAGAGGAAACAGCCATAACCGCATCCTGCCACCAGAGCGGCTAATACTAACGTCAAACAACCAAAAAACATGCCACACCCGCCGCCATCGTTTTGTGCTGCCACAGATGTTCCCCTTCCCCATGGTCAAAAACAGCGAGGATATATTGAAAGTATAATCGGGAAATCTGTTTCGTAAAGTAGGCTAGTTGCCGGCGCCTAAAAAGCCGAGCCAGAGTCCGATGCCAAATACAATTGCGCCGCCAATAATGACTTGAATCACGGTTTTGATGAGTGGGCTATGCATGTAGTAATAGCGAATATAGGCAATGGCCAAGAGTTCTATGATTACGATCGAATAGGCCAGATGAAGAGCGATAGTCAGATTATTTAACAGAAATGGCAAGGTATGTAACATTCCGCCGAACACCGTGGCCAACCCAGTAATTGTGCCACGATTCCACGGTCCGCCGCGGCCAGTCATTTCTCCATCATCGGACAACGCTTCGGCTAGGCCCATGCTAATGCCGGCGCCAATTGACGCGGCTAATCCTACAAAAAAAGACTGATGAGAATTATTGGTCAGCCCGGCAGCCGTAAAAATTGGAGCGAGAGTTGAAACTGATCCATCCATCAACCCCAATAGGGCCGGTTGGACTTTTTGTAAGACAAAATCTTTATCATGTACTTTTTTACTCATATCTGTAATGTTACCCTAATAAAAACAATCTGAATATCTAACCATAATAAAACGGCCCTGATTCCGTTGAGGAGTCAGGGCCGTTGTGGGGAGGTTTAGAGGCTATTGGAAGGAGATTTGGTCGAGGGACGGACGAGGAGCATATTTTCAGTGGGGTTGAAGGCATCCTTAGTCGGCAAGCCGACTTTGTCGTACCCGCCTTTCATTTCCCACGCTTTGACAGCGTTCCAGTCGAGGACCACTAGCGTGTGGCGGAGGCTGTCAACGAAGATGCAGCCAGCCTCGAAACGGAGAGCGGAGTGAATCGGCTGGCCATTCGCTTCTTTGAACCGGACTTCGAACTTCTGAACGAAGCATCCGCCGAGGCCTTTCTGTCCCGAAAGTTGGATCCAGCGCTGGGCTGGGGTACCATTCAGTTGCAGTTCGTTATTACCGAACTGAAAACGGATGGCTCCGATAGTCCTGTTAATCAGGACTGTGTCAGAACAACCATATTTCAGGTCGTCCTTCAGGGACGAAACGGCAGCGACAGCCGGAACCGAAACAGCGAAAACGAGCGCGGCGACCGCGAACAGGCGATTCAACACGATTTTTAACTCCTTTATAAAGGTCCATCAAACAGCCATCATTCTGCAATAAACTATACCACAAAATGGGCATTTTGTCAAGTCCCTAATAAGGGCCGGAAATGATTGATTTTATGGTATTTTTACGGTAAAATATACCTGTTATATTGGTTTTGAATTATGTCTGCCTTTCGAGTCCTGCTTGCCAGGACTCGAAGTTAAGGGCCTGTAGCTCAGTGGTAGAGCAGGAGCCTTTTAAGCTTCGTGTCGTGGGTTCGATCCCCACCAGGCCCTCCAAAAAATGACGAGTATAAAAACTCGTCATTTTTTGTGGTCAGGAGGATCGAACGATGGGGTCCGGGGAGAATCCCCGCTGGCGGAAAGTATTGAAAACCGAGGGGTTTTCAAAAGGAGCTTCTGCGACGCGTGAGATCCTCCCAGGCCCATTAGTCGGAGCGAGCAGGATCCCCACTCCTATTGCGACCCCTGATTCCTCGCCGGAGCCAGGGGTGTTTTATTTATATAACTATTGAAGAAATATATATCATATAGGATAATACGCGCACATGGATTGACCATGTCATGTCTCCGGTAAGGAGAACGTTGATGACGAATCGTCCCGTAATCAGCCGGGAATGGGCCAAGCATCTTTCCCTGATGCTCACCGTCCTGTTCCTGTCGCTCCTGGCTTATGTGCCATGGCACTTGATCAGGGTAGCGTCATCTCATTCAAACTCGCCGCCAGTAAACACTCCCAAGGCAACGAGGCCTGGGGCGGCCGGGATTGAGGAACTGTACAACCGGGCACTCAAGGTACCGCTCACGCCGGAACGATACGCGACGTATGTCTGGGCCATTCGGCAGACACAGAGGCAAGATACGTATCTTGCCGCCTCATGCTTGATCGACAAGCTTCTCGCGAATCTTGAGGCACGCTATCGTGCCAAGGGTGGTGAGAAAGGGGTCGAGCTCATGCGAATGGATCTCGACCATGCCATTTGCGCTGTCCACCCACAAGGAGGCGAATGGGTTGACAAGTTACTGACCTGGGCGCTTTGGGTCATTGTTGCCGGGGTTCTGTTTATCCCTATCGCAGCGGTGATCCTCTTCCTGCACATTCTGGCCACCCTCAACCTACGCCAGTCGTGGCAGTTGGTGCGTTTTGGAACTGGGGAGTTTGTCGCTGCTGCGGTCTTTTGGCCGTTCGGGCTATACTTCTTCGATCCGAAAAACACCTGGCTATCACGGGTGTACGATCTGGGACTCCAAGTCGACGACCCGGACTATCCCAGCGTGGCCTGGCCGCATGGGCAACCTCAACCCAGACGAGTGGAATGGAACCTGGCATGGGCATGGCAGTCGCCTCTGACGGTATGGCGCCATGTCTGCCAATTCCTGTTCGGAGAAGGGAAGTGGCGCCGATATTCCGTTAGGCAGAAAGCCAACGCTCTGTACCTCTGCGTTATCGCCGGAGTCTGCCTCTTTTCTGGTGAATCGCGGGTGGCCTATGCTGAGCCGAAACACAGCGAGAACCCTCTCACGGGGGTTATCCTGTTCAGTTATTTCTCATCAGCGGGGGGTGAGCCGGCGCAAGATGCCTTCCTCCTGTTCAAACACGGGTATCTCGCGGCTTACGGTTACACCTATGAAGCCGTTTCGCTGGAAGGAGCCGTGGATGTCGGCAGCTTCCACATCGGAAAGCTCCGTTCGACCATCGGCCCGTTTGCCAGCATTGATACGCCCGGCGCACGACTCGGAACCTTTGGTGCCAACGGATTCGCAGCCGCGCAAGTAGGCAAGGGCGCGTTCTCGATGCCTTGGCAGCTCAAAACCAGTCGAACCGGTGGAATCGGGTTCAGCGCTCCCGATACCCGTTGGACATGGAAAGTGGCGCGAGACTTCCGCGCCGGTCTCGGACTGGCTCTGTTTGCTAACCCACATCAGCTAAGTAGTCTGCTCGTCGGCTTTCAAGGCGAATACCATGGTGATGGCGGGAAATGGGTCCTCGACGTCCGAGCGGGGCCGCAACTGACCGGTCCGGCTGCCAATACCTGGCAAGTCCGAACCGGTCTGACGTACAACTTCTAAATCCTGCTATCAGCAGGTGAGGCGGTGCAGCTCGTAACGCACCGCCTTTTTATTACCATTGTTTTATCGAGGGATTTCTCGAAAAGGTATTGTTGATGGTATGATCAATATATGGCCAAATCATTAGCCTTTTTTGATATCGACAACACCGTCTATGACGGTTTTTCATATATTTCGCTGATTCGGAGAGAACGTAAAAAGGGACTCATTAGTCACCCAAGTTGGTATAAGATTCTCGCCACCATGGGAAAGTACAAAGCCGGTGCGATTGACTATGAAGGAGCTGCACAGCAGTTGTTAGACATTCATGCCCAAGAAATCAAAGGGAAGACTTTGAAGCAGGCTCGTGAAATTGCTAAGCAATTTTTTGCGCACTCCGATAAATTTTACCCCTATATTCATGATGT
>JBGPML010000015.1:0-13597 GCA_041486955.1 Patescibacteria group bacterium | reverse complement strand
TCGTGTTGTGCCAAGCGGCAGCGTTGTGGATGACGTTAAATGGTTCAATTGACGAAGTTGTGTACGCTGCCTGGGCCGACAAAACTGTCGACGGCGGTTTTGACTTCGAGCGCTGGGGATTCGCATTCTACGTCGGAGAAGGAAAAAGAGTTATTATCGCGGAGGATGTTATAACATCGGGAAGGTCGACGAGGCAGGTTCGAGAGCAGGTCGAGCGCCATGGTGGTGTTGTCGTAGGCGTTGCGGCGCTATTCAATCGAGGTATGGGTGTAACCGCTGAGACGCTTGGCGTGCCACTTCTTCATAGTCTGCGAGATGTCTCGCTACCGAAATATCCGGCCAACACCTGTCCGTTATGTCATGATCGACAGCCAATCGTTGTGAACCCTGCGCTCGGTCATGGCCAGCTCTATCAGAAAGCGCATCCGGACTACAAAGGCGGATATATTGAACTCCAATATGCCGCCTAATGTCCTGCCCAGCCGAAGTTTGGCTGGGCATCTTTATTGGCTCACTCAGGTCAAAAATCATGCTATAGTACCGCTATGTCTCTTGAAATAAATGACCAATTTAAACGCGCACTAGACCTTATGGAGCAATCCGACAAGCATCTTTTTATTACTGGTCGAGCGGGAACTGGCAAATCCACATTGCTCGACTATTTCCGTAACAATACCAAGAAAAATATTGCTGTTTTGGCTCCAACCGGTGTTGCAGCCGTCAACGTACGCGGTCAAACGATTCACTCGTTTTTTGGCTTCAAACCCGATGTCAATCCTGATTTAGTCCAAAAAGTCGCCAGCCGGATTGATAAAAGCTCAATATATAAAGACCTCGATGCCATTATTATTGATGAGATTTCAATGGTCCGAGCCGATCTCCTTGATTGTGTCGATAAATTTCTTCGGCTCAATGGCAATGACAAATACCGTCCCTTCGGGGGGATCCAAATGATCTTGATTGGTGATTTGTATCAACTCCCGCCGGTGGTAACTCCTAAAGATCGTGAATATTTAGCTCAGTCATACGTCGGACCGTATTTTTTTGATGCCGGGGTGTTTAGTTGTCTCACCCTAGAGGTGGTTGAGTTGGAGAAAATCTACCGTCAGAAAGACGCCTCATTTATTACGCTTTTGAACCGAATTCGCGACAATATGGTGTCCCAAGACGAGCTCAATGAATTGAATCGCGCGGTTATGAATGATCCTAATCTTAGCCGAGAAAATTTTACGATCACTCTTACCACCACTAATGCCTTGGCTGATGAAATTAATGATGTTCAGTTGGATAATTTACCGGGGGAGATACTGACGTATGAAGGTATTTTTTCAGGAGACTTTTTGTCGAAAGATACGCCGACCCACGCCGACCTCTCCTTAAAAATAGGGGCTCAGGTCATGCTCCTCAATAACGATGTCCAGAAACGCTGGGTCAACGGTACGATCGGTAAAATTATCTCAATTGATAAAGGGCATCATGGGCCTGATATCCTCAAACTCGCCATTGCGGGGAAGGGTGAGGTTGAAGTCGTCCCTCACACTTGGGAACAGCATCGCTTTGATATCGACAAAAACACGCATCGCGTCGATACGCGAATTGTTGGTTCCTTTACTCAGTATCCCGTCAAATTAGCCTGGGCCGTAACTATTCATAAAAGCCAGGGTAAGACATTTGATCAGGTGGTGATTGATATTGGTCGCGGCACATTTGCCCATGGACAAATGTATGTGGCCTTGAGTCGTTGTACCACTCTGGAAGGCATTATCCTCAAGCGGCCAATTCTTAAAAGACACATCATCATGGATTCTCGGGTTCATCATTTTATGTCGCAGTTTTGTGACTCAGGAACCTATCGAGGAGAGCAATACCAGGATCAACCGCAACAGATGTCTTTTTAGGCCGAACTTAGCGCATGAGTTCTCGAAAGTGCTCAAGGGTAATAGCTGGAGAAATCCTAATACGTGGCAGTTGATAAACATCGTCAAGCGGACCAGCGATTCCCGGATGGGTGGTCACTGCCGAGGTTAGTCCGGCTTGCTCGACTAAATAAATGGTGTCCGTGGTGTATTTGCCAGATGGATAAGCAAAAGTTTTAACAGGAGCATCGATGATAGCTTCAATTGCGCGCTTGCTCCGTTCGATCTCAAATTGTTGGATTGACTTACTGGCTTTTGATAGATCGATGTGGTGAATCGTATGGGCGCCAACTTCAATGCCATAATTATGTAATTCGCGAATTTGTTGTTCGGTCATATATCTGTCACCGATCCGTCCACTGATTATATAGACAGTGGCGATCCAATTGTGCTGTTTTAATATGGGAAACGCATTGGTGTAAAAGTCTTCATAGCCATCATCAAAGGTGAGGGCGACAGAACGGTTAGACCCTTTCCCAGCAACGGCGTCAGAAACCGTTATGGAATGGTAGCCCAGTTTTTGGAGTGCAGTAATCTGTTGATCCAGCATTGATGGGGCAATAGTCAGGTTGTACCCAATAGGATCATTAACTTGGTCAGCCGTATCATTAATATAGTGATACATCAGAATATGAGCCTTGATCTTGCTTTGAGGTCTTATCATCCGTGGGGTTGGTTGCGCTATCGGAGTAGAAATTGCAACGACCGAACTAGGGGTCGGGAGTGGGGTCGGTAATGATGCGACTATTTCTGATTGGGCTGCTAGATCGGGTTGACCTGATTTTGCATAATTAATATCCGATACCAAAAAAACTGCGGCTGCGGCGAGGCACCCAAAAACCACCAAGCGGATAAATTTTGCCCGACTTCGGGCTGGAGGCTTTGGTCTAATCATAATCCCTGATTAAAGCTATTTTACACTAATATAAATCGTCTGACATTAAAACTACATCCGATGTGATGTAGTTTTAATGGTTGTCTGAGATAGAGCATTAATGACTTGATGAAGATGAGTTTTCTTTGATCGTTGTATTGACTCGTAGTGAATGATTTTGATTAGAACTGGAATGAATGTTAAGACGGTGGGTGTCGTCGGAGTTTGATGAATTATTGTTGGAGGCGTCTGAATCGTTGCCGTTCAACTTAATCGTATATGTTCCGCCGTCGATGACGGTTTCATTGGTGTTTGGATCGGTTGTCACTTTATTATCTTTATCAGTGGTAATCTTGGTTTCAGACTTGTTGTTCCCATCTTGGCCTGACGTGTTCGTTTCAATCGTTGTATGTGAAGAATCAGTTGAAGCATTATCTTTCGTCTCAATCGTCAAACTGGGACTGGGTTGAACCGGTTCGGGGATCGTCGTGACAGGGGCTGCCTCGAGAATTGGATCAGTCGTAGGTGTCGCTAATGGTGACTCGTCATTAATTTGAAACTTGACTATCTCCGCTTTTGCCTGAGAAACCAGCACGCTCCCGGTAGCAATAACGCCAATCGTGATAACAGCGAGGGTCGTTCGGTCGAGTTTGGATAGACGGACGAATATATTTTGCATGAATGCTCCTATATACCCTGTTCTAGCGCATGTTGAACAAAAAGTCTAGCCTGTTGCCGCGCAAAACTGTCGTAAATTGCTTGTTTTTACCGAAGCGCAAATTGCATCACGTGATTTCTCAAATGAACTTAGTTAAAATGGCTAACATATAATACATCTGGGGTGCATAAATTAGTCTAATTGATGTATTTTTTGATAAAAACCCATGTTAAACTAACACAGATTCAGGTGGAGGTCGAGCCTGGAGGTATTAATGGAGGCACAACTATGACATTACAACTACAGACCTATGGACGACTGTTCAGCATGATTGTGATGGTGGTGGTTTTTTTCGCTTTGTTAGCCTTGTTCGGTCCCGCTAAAGCCCATGCGAGTTCTGGGTATTCAAGCAGCAATAGTTATTCCAGTAACAATAATGATTGGAATAATTGGAATCGGGGAAATGACTGGAATAATTCCTGTCGTAACAACTGCGACTGGGGCAACAATTGCAATGATTGGAACAATGGGAATGACTGGAATAACGATTGGTCAAATGGGAACGATTGGAACAACTGGAGCAATGATAGCTGCAACTCTAATCGTAACCGAACCATCAGTTATCATAACAACAATAATCGAAACTTCTCCAACCATAAACGTAATAACGACTGTAACTGGTAATATTACTTGAAAGTTGGATTCTTACCGTTTGGGTAGGAGCTTATAAAGGATGCCGCACATATGCGGTATCCTTTTACATTAGAACGAGGATCGGAAGTCCTGACGCCGAAAGAAGCCAATTGCGTAAGGTCTTGGCGATTTTATTTAGAAACGCTTACATAATATGAATATTATTGGACAAAAGCGGTCGGCATGGAAGGCAATTTGAAGCAAAATGCTCAAAAAAACCACCGGAAAGACAATGAGATTTTCAAACCATTTGCCTGTAATAATCCGAATACCTTGAAATGGGTAGGGAGGAAAGCCCATGTCATTACCGAACGGCCACAGCAGCGGAACACCTCGTACGGTAACGGAATCGGCCGCTAAATGTGCGATAAATCCAATAATCGTAGCCTGAACAAATAAATCTGGATCAAGAAACCAATGGTCGGGAATTTTTCCGGCTAGCCAGATAAACAATAATGAAAAGAGAATAACACCCAGAATTGAGTGGGATAAATTACGGTGTCCACCCAACGCCCGAGCGGTAATGTGTCCAACTAATCCGCCTAACGGAATAGAATCCCAAATTCGGGCAGTTGGTTGATCAATGTCAGGGGCAACCGATCCTATGGCTGAACCAATTAAGACAGTTGCCACGATCGGCCATGTAATCGAGGTTTGGGGGTGTTGAGTCAGAAAAACCGCGGTTGTCGCGGAGAGCCCGATTAATTGATGGGTTTTATCGGTCATATTATAACTTAGCCATAGACAGGTAGGGGTTGCAATGGATGCGTCATCCTGATCAGTCAGTATTGACATTTTTACTGTGTTATGGTATATTTCAGATCCTTTATTGGCGATACAGTCGATAAAAGGACATTAAGAAGCGTTGAGGATAGTGTGTCACAACACTGTTCGTCTCGCTCTCAGCTGTCTGTTTCTAAGGAGTTAGACAAATGGAACTCGTCGCGTTGATTGTGTTAGTCATCTCCGTCGCCGTTTGCATTCACTTTCCCCCTCGGGTAGTCATCTGGGATGAATAGCGATTAACCACGTATCCTTTTCCTCCTCTTTCTTTTCCCGTCTCGGCCTTACGGTCCAGGCGGGATTTTTTTGTATTGAAAAACCCAGCCCTTTCGCAGAAAGAGCTGGGTTGAGGTGGAGAGAGGGACAAGACATCATCGGCAACGGACACCAGCGGGGTGATTCCCGCCGCATCTGTCGCAATACCTTGAAGGTCCGGTCGGAGCCTGTTGGCTATAGACGGGCGTTGCCGGCTGAACATAAACCGGCTGACCGGGGGCCGGTTGAAGGTATACCGGAGGTGGAGCGGGCTGGACGTATCGTGGCCCAGAGTAAACAGGAGCTTGATAGCTCCGGCCAAACACCCGTTGACGGTACTGTTCATGGCTTTCGCCATAATACATATACGCCCCTTCCTGCTGGTCGAAATACATTTCGGGCATACCTCCCTGATTGTACCCACCGTACTGTTGGCCGTACTGGCTGCCGTAGACGACGGGCTGTTGGCGGCACTGGTGGTAGCCAGTGAAGTAGCATCCACAGACCGAGCAGAAGCGGTCCTGGCGGTAGTCATTGCCGCCACCGAGCTCTATCCGAACTCGGCCAACCTTAATCTTGATCGCTGCGTCATTGTGACAGTGGCGGCCTCCAGCACTTGCGCTGGGAGTTGCGCCAAAAAGCAGAGCCACAAGCGTCATTCCGGCAAGAAATGCCTTCATCCGATTCTCTCCTTTTTGAAAGAGCGACGAACAACGTTAACTGGCTAAGAATATACCATATTTTAGGCGATTTGTCAAGAGTCTAAGTGAGGTGTTTCAGGGGTCTCATCAGGTTTATTTGGATCAGTTATTGGAGTCCTTCGGCGTCTTGAATGAAAGGCTTTATGAACCTCGTGTAATTGCGGATTTGTCACATGGGTATAAATCTGGGTGGTGGTGATCGAGCTATGACCTAAAAGCTCTTGAACCGAGCGTAAATCAGCTCCATTTTGCAGTAAATCGGTGGCAAAACTGTGTCGAAACACGTGGGGAGTAACCTTTTTGGCAATGCCAGCTGATTTCGCGTATTTCTGGATCATGCGCTGAACCGAGCGAGGGGTCAGGCGCAAATCCTCTGTCTCGTCGCCCTTGCCGTCTGGCTTATCTTCCTGATTGGTTTGTGTGCGAATAAAGAGGGATGGGTCTTTGTCCCGCCGCTTGGCCAGATAGGTTTCTAAATGAGTTATCGCCTCCTTGGATAAAAATACCACGCGGATCTTACTCCTTTTCCCACGGACACTGAATTCACCAGTTTCCAGTTGAAGGTCATCTCGATTTAAGTTAGTTAATTCGCTAATTCGGAGTCCGGTAGAAAAAAGGAGCTCGAGAATGGCCCGATCTCTCGCTCCTTGCAAATCGCTTGTATCTGGCTCGGCAATAATTCGCTCAATCTCGTCTTGATCTAAAAAGGTAATTTCGCGATCTTCAGTTTTGGCTAATCCGATCTTTTCGGGCGGAAGTGATTCGACTTCTTGTAACGAGAGGTATTTTAAATAAGCGCGTAGGGCAATTAAATAATAGTTCTGGGTCTTCTTGCCCCGCTCTAAATAATCATGTCTGAGCGCGTGTTTTTGTGGGCGATTCAGCCACAATCGGTAAAGCCGGACAGTTTGTTGGGTAATTTCTTTTGGTTCGGTGATTTTTTCGATCTCACAGAACTTCTGAAACATCGCCAGGTAGTGATCATAGTTACGAATGGTTAATCGGCTACGCCCTTGTTCAAGCTCCATAAACTCTAGAAATTGACGAATAGACTGTCCAAGTGGGTGTAAACTCATTGAAAAACTCCATTTTCGATCCCAGCACCTAGGACTACTAATTCAATAAATATCTCGGAGCTGTTGCGCCAATAAGGTGCTGGGTTTCTCGAAAGCGAGTTTTTCAATGAGTTCAATAGCATGGTGCCATTTTACGACGCTTTGCTGAAATAGCAAGCTGTCATGTCTTGCTCAATAATTCTCTGCTATAGTTAGAAATAATATGTCAGGTCTCAAATCTCTCGATCAAGCCACTGTTGTCACCTGGAGCAATTATCTAGCCAGACACCTTGGACTGCTTACTATCGTAAAGACTGTCGCTTTAACCGGTGTTTATTTAATTCCGATAATTTGGCTCGTTGCCTGGTTTATTACCGGCCGAAAACAGCGCGAAATACTTCTCTCGTCGATGTTGTCGGGGATTTTTGCCTGGGAAGTATTAAACCGTATCTCCAAAATGTTTTACTATCACGCCCGACCCGTACACGATTTACCGGTCAAGGAGCTCCTCTTTGGACGTCCTGAAAACTCATTTCCTTCGGATCATACGGCCTTTCTGGCGGGAATCGCGTTCTTTTTACTATTTCAGAAACGTTATCGTGAAGCCGTCTTGCTTTTATGTTTAGCCATCTTGGTGAGTTTGAGCCGAATTGCCGTCGCCGTCCATTATCCGTCAGACATTATTGCCGGTTTCGTCACAGGATTGATTGCCGCGATTATCGTCAATTGGCTTCACCCCCGACTTACCAGATCGATATGGCCATGGGTCATGGATGTAGCTCATAAGTTAAGGTTGGCTTAATATGCATCCTATTATATTGGGTATTATTCAGGGGTTAACTGAGTTCTTGCCGATTTCTTCCTCCGGTCATCTCCTGATTATTCCCTATCTGTTTCATTGGCCACCTTCAGGACTAACCTTTGATGTCGCACTCAATACCGGCACATTTATCGCTGTTTTGCTCTATTTTTTTCCTGTTTGGTGGGGGCTCTTGACGAAAGGACTCATCCAACGCCAAGCAAAAGAGCTCCGGCTCTTGGGACTTCTTTTGTTGGCTACCATACCAGCTGCCGTGATTGGCTATTGGGGTGAGCCTATTATCGCTGATACACTCCGCAAGCCCCTGATCGCTTCGATTATGTTAATAGGGTTTGGGGTCGTGCTTTATTTTGCTGAGCGAGTTGGGACAAATAAACGGGATATGAATCAACTCAGCTGGTCAGAAGCCTTAATTATAGGTCTGACGCAATCATTGGCCCTGATTCCAGGTGTTTCCCGAAGCGGTATTACCATTACTTCCGGGCTACTTCTTGGTTTAACCAAAGAAGAGGCTACAGAATTTTCTTTTCTTCTCCTGGCGCCTATCTCTCTTGGTGCCGCCATCACCCAGGTGCCAGCTGTTTTGCAATCATCTCTTATTGAGCAACATGAAATGCTCATCGGAACGATTGTTTCGTTTCTTGTCGGGATTGCGGCGATTCATCTCATGCTTCGTTTTATAAAAAAGTATGGTTTCGCTCCTTATATATGGTATCGAATAGTGGTCGGAACCATATTCCTGCTGCTTATTGTCTTCGGATAAAATCTACTGATAACTAAAAGAGGCCTTTCGGCCTCTTTTAGTAGTTTTTGTTGATTCGCTTAATCTATTTCCATATCTTTTACTTGGTTAGATGAGTTCTTCAGTATGTTCAGCGATGCATTTGCCGCTGTTTGGATCGATGGATGACTCGCTGGCGGTTGTCCGGGAGTGGCCGGGGGAGCAACTGGTATTGTTGGTGATGATGTTCCCGGACTTGGTGCTGTTGGGGGTGACGTTGGAGGGGTCATCGAAGCTGGCGCGGTTGGACGTGACTGAATTGCTATTGGGTTTCCGGGTAACTGAGGAGTTGGTGCAGGTGGTAGCGCGCTAGCCGGGGCTGCTACGGGTGCCGGCGGGGGAGCTGGAGCCGGCGCAACAGGACTTACTAACCCGGGAGGTGGTGGAGGGGTTGGAATCGCATTTAAAGGTGGTGTGGATGGCTTCTGGATGATCGGTACCGGTGTTGGGGCATTGGGATTACCCAGCATTGGCGTCGTCGTCGGAGCTGCTAGAGGTGGTGTGGCGGGCGCGATAGGTTTAATCACCGGTGGAACTGCCGATGGAGTTGAAAGCATTGCCTGGGCGGGTTTAGGCGCTGGCATAGGCGGCGGCGGAATCGCAGGGGCCGAAACTATTGGAGTAGGATTCGTAATCGGCGCAGCGGGAGATTTTGGTTCTGGCGTTGGGGTAGGAGGTGTTGCTGCTGACGGAGGAACGGGGTTCGCTGGTGTCGCCGCCGGTGACGGAATCGGTGTCGATGGAGTGAGCGCTGGAGGTTTGATCACTTGCGGCGCAACCGTTACCTGAATTGGCCCGGTTGTGTCGGGTGCCGGTATGTCGGTTTTTGGTAGGGGTTCTTTTGCTATAGCAATAGCCGGTGGCTTAGGCGCAGATTCGATTTTGGGTGGTTCCGGCACTGCTTTTGGCGCGGCTGGAGCTATTTTGTCGTCTGATTTTGATTCAGGTTTAGCAACCGGTTCTACTTTTTGAGCCGGTTTTTCTTCGGATTTGGGAGCAATAGGTTTGTCGTCTGGAGCGTCTCGCATCAGCTGGGCTAAGCCTTCGGCCCCAACAATAGCAGCGGCAGCTTTACCGTCTTTGGTGATCACAAAAAGATCGCTCGGATCTTTTGATCCAGCTAAATCGTCCACAATTGATTGAAGTCGTTCTTTGACTTCAGACAGAGGCAAAAACCGATCAATAGCGACCTTAATTACGCCCATAACCCTCCTGTAGAATTCGTTGAATATCTTACTTATGAGAAGCTTCGGAGAAAGAAATTCGAGCGAAAGACGTGAATTCGTGAGGAGGCATAGCTAGAGCTACGCCAACGAACGATGAATGGCTTGTAGCCGAATTTCTCCTGAAGACCATAACTGAAGATGTTCAATGAATTCTTGAAACTGTAGTGTCATCGTAACGTGTCTAAGCTATGTGTGTCAATAACATTAACGCAATTGGCAAAATGGGGTGTTCTCGAGTATAATCAAAAAATAAATTGGTTAAATATAAAGTTTTCAGTAATTCTGTAAGAGGAGCAGCATGCCTACAAGCGAAAAAACATTTGTGATGATTAAACCAGATGGTGTTACTCGGGGATTAACCGGAGAAATTATCCGCCGGATTGAACAGCGGGGATTAAAAATTATCGCCCTCAAAATGTTTCAACCAACTCGAGAGCAAATTAATGGTCATTACCCTAAAAATGAGACTTGGATCAATCGACTTGGCGAAAAAACCAAAGGGACCTATGATAAGTATGGACGTAATATGAAAAAAGAGCTTGGCTCAGATGACACTCTCGTTGTGGGACGAATGATTCGCGATTGGATTCTCGATTTTATGATCGGCGCTCCCGTCGTCACTATGGTAGTAGAAGGGTTACATTCAGTCGACATGGTCCGAAAAATCGTTGGATCGACGATCCCGGCTATGGCCGATATTGGCACGATTCGCGGTGATTACTCAGTCGATTCGCCCGTTCTCGCTAATACCGAAAAACGTGCCTTAGCTAACCTGGTTCATGCCTCTGAGACCCCAGAAGAGGCCAAGCATGAAATTGGCTACTGGTTTAAACCGAAAGAGCTTGTCAATTACACCCGAGGGTTTCAATATCCCCCCAAATAAGGAGGTTCCGTGCCAATCTGGCATTGGCTGGTGTTCGCGGTCGCGGCAATTATCTCGTGCGGACTGACCTATGCGGTCAGGCAATTTGTCTTGGCAACGAAGATCGGCCTCAGCGTGCCGAGAGAGCGAGACGTGCATACAACTCCCATTCCCCGATTAGGTGGGGTGGCAGTGAGTTTGTCGTTTATCATAACCTGTGTGGCGATTTACCTTATCAGCCGACCATCTCTGACCTTTATCCCCGATACATTTCTTGGCATAGATCGTAACTTCTTCGGCATAATCGCCGGCTGTGTCCTGTTAATGATTGTCGGAGTCGTTGATGATATCAAGGGGTTAACGGCAATAACAAAGCTGTTTTTTCATATTCTCGCCGGGGTGATTCTGGCTGCCAGCACGGTCCTTATTACCCATCTCTCCAACCCATTTGGCAGCCAGATTATGGTCGGCCAATGGAGTTTTATTATCGTCGTCATCTGGGTAGTAGCAATGATTAATGTCATCAATTTTCTCGACGGATTAGACGGACTTGCTTCTGGAATTTCACTTATTGCTACTATTATTCTCTATATTTTGGCGATTAAACCCGAAGTTAATCAGCTCAGTATGTCTGTCTTGGCGATTGCCTTGGCTGGCTCATTGGTCGGGTTTTTACCCTTCAATTTCTATCCTGCAAAGCTGTTTTTAGGTGATTCAGGTTCACAAGTTCTCGGGTTTCTCTTAGCTGTCTTTGCGATTATTTCTGGCGGCAAATTAGCCACGGCGTTTCTTGTGTTAGGTGTGCCTATCCTCGATGTGGTATGGGTCGTTCTGCGCCGCCTGATGACGCACCAGCCGATTTATAAGGCTGATCGGTTCCACCTCCACCATCGTCTGCTCAATGCCGGTTTAAGCCAACGTGAAGCAGTCATTTTACTCTATACCCTGAGCGCTGCCTTCGGCATTGTGGCGCTGCAAACGCATACGCTCGGGAAATTCATTGCAGCCCTAGCGTTGATCGCTATAATGATTATCGGGGGCGGTATACTTGTGTTGGTTGCGGCCTGGAAACGAGATACCCAAAGAATTTAAACGATGTAAGGAGACGTATGGCTGAAGACTCAGGGATGTGGTCCAATGACGAATATCATTTTTATGGGCAAAGGAGCAATGAAAAAGTCATGATGGTCCGTAATCAACACCCCGTAATACTACTACCCGTCGTGTTGGCGGGTGGGATTTCTCTCTTCATTCCTTTCTTCTTGGCCAAATGGTTCGAGGGCCCGTACGGTTTTGCGATTATGCTTATTTACTGGGTTATATTCATTGTTTTTATGGCTTATCATCTTTACGGGTACCGAAGCAGTGTCAGTATTTTAAGCGATCAACGGATATTAAACGTCAATCAAAAAGGCTTTTTTAACCGTCAAATTACCGAAGCCGAATTAACCCGTATACAAGATGTTTCAACCAATATTCAAGGAGTTTTTCAGACGATGTTTAACTTCGGCAATGTCGCAATTCGTACCGCGTCAAAAGATACGGTATTAACTCTCCGTAATATGGGTGATCCTTACGATGTCCAGCAGTCGATTGTCCGGGCATTAAAAGGCGTTTCGGACGACGAATAACGTCGTCTCGTTAGCTCATCACGGCTGCCGGGGTGTCCTCAGCGTATGTTTCAATTTCGATATCTTCGGTTGATTCAGTCAGCTGAACTCCTTCAACCTTTGCCTTTACCCCAGCTTGTTGAAGCAGTAAGAGTAGATCTTTTGTCGGTGTCACGAGCGATTTGGTTTTAGCATACGTGAGGTCCTCTCCCCGAAGGGCTTGAATGTAAACTGGAACCGGACCGGGGTTGGATTCAAGAATAAATCGAATATCTTCCAATGTTTTGCGATTAACCTGTTTGGGAATTTCCATCAGGAGACGACCGGCCTCTTTGGAGATCGCCTCAGAAGATGTCGAAGAAGTGAAAGATTCCGCCTCTTTTTCTTGCTTTTTCTTCGTAAAGTACGGGTTAGCTTTCGGAATCGGGCCCAAAGCCGCGCGAATGGTATCGACGCCTTCTTCAGGGTGGAGTTCCAGCATGCGAGAAATGATCAATTTCGGGCTGCCGTCTCGGGTGTCTACCCGCCCTTCAGCAATAATATAGCGGTCAGATTGAACAAATGTTCTGGCTTCGGCCCACGTTCGGGGGAATATTACCAACTCCATCGCCCCGGTCATATCCTGTAATTTTACAAAAGCCATTGCCTCGTTGTTTTTGGTCATAATCGAGCGTAATTCGGTCACCATGCCGCCAATCCGCTGATTTGAGCCATTGTCTCCCACCGTGATTCGAGAAATTGGGGTAGCGATAGCTGGTAAAATGCCTTCTATCTCTTTGAGCGGATGGCCACTCAAATAGATGCCAAGCAAGGTTTTTTCCCACTCTAAGCTGACCCGTTTTTCGATAGGAGGCACTTCCGCTAAGGCAATATCTTGAACCAGGCTTGTTTCGAGACCGAACAGACCCATCTGGCTGGCATCTTGTTTTCGATGGGCAATAAAGCGAATCATAATCTCAACTGAGTTGACGAGCGCATTGCGCTCACCAAATCGATCAAGGGCGCCGGTCATAGCCAAACTTTCGAGCACCCGTTTATTGAGGACATTGGGTCCTAATCGCATCAAAAAATCAGTCAAGCTGGCAAAAGGACCACTGTTTTTGCGTTCTTCAACAATCTTTTCAGCGACGCCGTGTCCGACGTTTTTAATAGCGGCTAAGCCAAATCGAATGTATTCATGCCCGTGTTTTTGATCGGTTGCTTCTGATTCTGGGTTGGCTTTTATGACTCCGAATTCTGGGAACGATTCATTGACATCGGGTGGAAGGACCTGAATGCCCATTTTCGCCGCTTCCGTCATCTCAATGGCCATTTTATCGAGGTTGTCGGCATTGCTGGTTAAGAGGGCGGCAAAGAAGGAGGC
>JBGPML010000014.1:0-14448 GCA_041486955.1 Patescibacteria group bacterium | reverse complement strand
TTACAATCCTTTGGCACGCATATTCAAAATCAGCGTGTCCGTCGTCAAGATTACAGGCGACATGATGCGGCACCGTCATATCGGTGAGCAGATGAAGAACGGCTCCGGTGTAGTGAGCCATTTTGGCCTCATCGCCATTGAAGTAGGCCAGGATTGCCGTTTGCTCATACAAATTGGCATACTCGGGCGCCCCAACAAATCCTAACCAACCTCGGTCGGTATTTGGATTCCAACCGTGATGAACCGACCATGGGATTGGCTCGAAAAGGTACGGCTTAAAATCAGCCTCTCCGATCGCCGCCACCAACTGATCCTGATGGGCGCTCCAAAACTCGGCAGCCTGGTACAATTCCTTGCCTCTGTCGAGGTTCCCCGTGTTCCACGCGTAGGCACCGTCATCAAACATCCGCTCCACAATCGCTCGCATAATAAGTTCATGCGTTGGTACCGTGTAAGCGCTTGCCGACGAGATCACCAAACAGCTCAACAACCAGACGAACAATACTCTTCGCATCTTTCCCCCCTTGCGTCGCACGAAGACTGAAGTTAATTATAGTATATTACATTTTAACTGAACGGGCAAAATTCACTTCAACGCCTTCCTAAACGACAGGAGGGTAAGCAAGACCATGACGACGAGAACTGCGCCGGCCACTGCGTAACCTTGCCAAATAGCCGGATCGCCCCAACCCCGAATCATTAAGGCCCGAACTCCTTCGAGCACATAGGTAACGGGGTTATAGCTTGCGAACGTCGCAAAAGTTTTGGGTAATAATTCTTTTGGCATTTGCGAGGTTGTTATATAAAGAAATGGAAAAACAATAATAAACATGGATTGGACGAGACGGGGATTTTGCGTTCGTAGGGCCGCAATTAAACCGACACAAGACCATCCCATCGCAAAGAGAATTAAGAGACCAAACATTGCCAACACTCCGAGAAGGCCAGTGTTCACCCGAACGCCTATCAGAAGCAAAAGAATAAGCACCACTCCACCTTGTATGACGGCCAACACAGCAGCCTCAGACAGACGAGCCAGAATAATAGCCAAGCGAGAAATTGGCATAATGGTTAATTTCTTAAAGTAGCCTGAGGCAATATCTAATACCAATTCTATGCCGATATTACTAGTCGAGAAAAATACCGACATGAAAAGCGCGGTTGGAGCAGTAAATTTCAAATATGAATCAGCCGGGAAGCCCGGGAGCATTGAGACCGCTCGAAACGACGCCGAATTAACGGCAAAAAAGAAAATCGGAATAAAGAAATTCGGCAGGAGGGCTAAAAGCGGCCGCCAGATTTGTTTTATATTGCGAACGGAAAGATATAACAGGTCAGAGAAAAATGTATTCATATGTACCTTTAACGTGACATGGTTTTCGCATAAGGGTCAGAGGCGTTAGCATTACCGGCTTCATTACCAAGACCATGGCCGGTCACTTTGAGAAAGACTTCTTCCATATTCTTCACTTTATTCTTCTTAATCAATTCTTCGGGAGTGCCTTCGGTAATTATTTTTCCTTGATCAATAATGGCAATTCGATCGCATAGCTGTTCGGCCTCATCCATAAAATGGGTCGTTAGAAAAACGGTCATGCCCTTTTTATTTAAATTACGTAGGTGCCCCCATATGAGTTGACGCGCATGCGGATCTAATCCAACTGTCGGCTCGTCTAAAAAGAGGACTTCGGGCTCGTGAATTAAAGCCAGGGCTAAATCAAAACGACGACGCATACCGCCAGAATAGGTTGAAGTGAATTTATCGGCGACTTTTTCGAGTTCGACGAGCTTGAGAAGCGACTGAATCTGCGATTCAATTTTTTCCTGAGGTAAATGGTACAGTCGGCCATGAAGCTCAAGCATTTCGTGAGCGGAAGCGGTTTCATCCAAACCAATTTCTTGCATGGCAAATCCGATTCGTTTATAAACCTCTAGCCCATGTTCGGTGACTTCGAAACCGGCAATTTCGACTGATCCACCCGTCTTCTTGACGAGATTAACCAACATGTTGATCGTAGTTGTTTTCCCCGCACCATTCGGACCAAGAAAACCAAAAAACTCGCCTTTTTTTACCGAGAATGAAATATCATCGACGGCGTTACTATCACTGCCGGGGTATCGCTTGATGAGATGACTTACTTCAATACTGTCTGCCATATATTAGTTGATTGTATCGAACTCTAACCTGTTCGTCTACTACTTCGAACCTGAGAGGGCAATAATCCTCAAGCATATTGGCATCATTCATACCAGTGATTATGATAAATATAATGAAAGCCTTTTTTCGAGATTTTAAGCGGATGTCGATTTTCCAAAAAAGTATTTTTGCAGTCTTTATAGTTGTCGTAGGTTATTTCTTTGCATTTCATAACCATGGTGGAACTTCGAATCCTCCACGAGTCGACTGTTCAATATATCCCACAGGCAAAATCATTAATGTAATATTTACCGATACTGCTTTCTCTCCAAAGACAATCAAGGCAACGGTGTGCGACACCTTACATATTGTGAACACTGGGACCACTCCGCACGAGCCAGCAATCGGCAGTCATCCCCTCCATTTTGAATTTCCAGGATACGAACCAGAGCAAGCCCTAGAACAAAATGATAGCTTTGATATCTTACTGCAGCACGTCGGACGGTTTCAATTCCATGATCATATTCACGACGAAATCAAAGGAACGCTCATTATCCAGCCAAAGTAGGAAACGCTTGCGAGCCTCTTAACCGAGGACTATAGTAGAGTTAGCAAGGGAGGTGATTGTTATGAATCCGAAGCAATTCCTCATTCTAGGTGGAATTATCCTAGTGCTGCTTGGTGTACTTGGCTTTTACGGAGTAATCGGTCCCACGCCGGATAAGAGTATTTTTGGCGCGACCTGGTGGTTCGATAACGGAGAAAACTGGGCTCATCTTATCTTGGGTGTAGTGGCTCTTGTCGCAGCCTATGCTTTGCCGGCATCGAGTCATAAAATGCTTGTTACACTTGTTGGTCTCTTGGCGTTATTCTTTGGTCTTTATAATTTTTTCAGTACCGACTTCATGGGTACAAGCTTAGAAAGCCCGGCAGATTTGATTCTCCACCTCGGCGTGGGTATTTGGGCTTTGTTAGCCGCTCGTGGACAACCATCAACGGCATAGTTGTAAGTTGAATCGAAAGAAGAAAAGCTCTGGTAACGGAGTTTTTCTTTTTGTTTAAGCTACTAGTGCGAGTCTAAAAAAAGCCCTGTATAATAACAAAATGCTCATTTCGGATGATCTCAAGCAACGCATAAACACAAACCCTCATTCCGTTCGCGATATTTTCAAAGCCTACGACACTCAAAAAATCGACCTCTCCGACGAGATTCTTGATGATTTTCTTGGATTAGATATCGCCACAGTTGAGACTGGGGTGAACCAACGGACCATAAGCCGACGTTATGGACCGGAACAATTTACCTATGAAGGTACCCCGTATGATTTTACTCGAATCTTTTTAGAGGTCGTTGACCCATCAGAAACTGATGTGGTTTATGACCTGGGCGCCGGGTATGGACGGGTATTGCTTTACGGTGCACTGACCCGTCAATCATTGTTTCGAGGAATTGAGATTGTGCCCGAACGAGTTGGAATGATACAAAAGGCTATTGATCGTTTTAGTATTTCGAATGCTCAAATAAGTCGTCAAAATGTTTTGGACAGTGATTTTTCTGATGGAACAATATTTTTCTTATTTAATCCTTTTGGCAACGCGACGATTACGGAAGTGTTAAAACGACTCCACGACTTAGCCAAGAAACGTTCAATAACCATTGTCGCGTGGGGCGGTGGCGGAGTCGCACAATTTTCAGAATTGCGGTGGTTGAAAGAGATTGTTTTCACTGATCAATCCGGCACGATCGGTCATTACCGACTTAAGCTCTTTCAATCAACCCAAAACATCCTCCGACTTTGACAGGCGGAGAACAATAAGTCGCTTCATTTATTCCCGTCAACATCCAAATTGCGACTCGTTGACTGAGCTAGGTTGGTATATATTAAATCATTACACCTGTCAATCCTGACAGGTGTATGGCAAACCGAAAACGAACGGTACGAAAAGTAATTAGAAATAGTTAGGCTGAGGCGAGTTCTGTTTCTGCTTTTTCAAATTCTGATTTCAATCCCAATGCTAAGGCGGTTTGCAAAGCACCCACAATCAATCCATATGCACCAATCATCCAGATAAAGGCAATGCCGCCGGCCGCGGGATAACGGGCAACCAAAAAGCCGGCGATAATACTGACGGCTCCGAAAATTACGGCAATATAGCGATGATCACCTTCATAACTGGCATCAAATGCAGAGATTATTCCCAGAATGCCCTGGATGATAAAGGTGAAGCCAATTACAAGAATAAAGACGGCGACGGTAAAACCCGGGGCCTGTAGGGTGTAAACGCCTGCACCTACTTCCAGAATACCTAATATGAGAGTCAAAAAAGCCAGTTTCTGACGACGCAGCCCGTGGATTCCCATGATGATATTTATGACGCCGATGAGGATAACATGAATGGCAAAAACGATCGATAAAGCTAATATCGTAATTCCAGGCCAGGCAATCGCAATAATTCCAAGAAGGAGTAAAACAAGGCCTCGCAGGAGAAACATCCACCATAGACTGTGCAAAAATCGTTTTACTTCTGTAGTTTCATTCATGGGAACCTCCTCGAGGATAATTTACTTTCGGTATGCTCCTTTACATAGTATATGTCAAGAGCGTTAATCCCGGAATCACTCAAACGATAATACATACCAACCCTTGATATATTACCGAGCCTCTGTATACTTGCGTCATGAATAATACTTATACCTCAGCCGAAACTTTTAAGGCTTGGATTCCCTTGGCCTTGGTAGCAACTCTCATGAGCGGCTTAGTATGTGCCGCCGTTCAGCAGAATTTTCGGCAGTCTGCCAACGATCCGCAAATTCAAATGGCGGAAGATTTAGCCGCCGCTTGGGAAAAAGGCCAGGATCCCAAAGCATTAGCCGGAACGAATCAAATTGATATCGCCAAGAGTTTAAAAGAATTTGTTATTTTCTATGATGCATCAGCTGTTTCAGTTGCTTCCAATGGTACGCTCGACAATGAAGCACCGTCACCACCTACTGGTGTTTTTTCTTATACGCTTGAACACGGTCAAGATCGGTTAACCTGGCAACCACAAAAGGATGTACGGATCGCAACCGTTGTCACATCGGTTAATGAAGGCAAAACAGGATATGTTTTGGTCGGCCGATCACTCCGTGAAGTTGAAATACGAGAAAATAAATTAACCCAACAGGTCCTGACCGCTTGGATTATTACTTTAGCTGCTTTATTTCTCGTTATTGTCGGCCTCGAAAAATACTTGAATAATAAAGAAGTTTAGAGCTTTCTTCTTGCTTTACAGGTACAGATAGGGGTGATAAAATACCAATGTCTGAATGCTTTCCTGTATTTTGTCTTTAGACTATTCGGCCTGCTTGCCAGGACGAATATTATTCCGGAGTAGCTCAATGGCAGAGCACCACGCTGTTAACGTGAGGGTTCTCGGTTCGAGTCCGAGCTCCGGAGCCAAGAGAGAGTCCGCCTTAATGCGGGTTGTCTCTTGGCTTAGAAAGCATGATGAGAACCGAAGGTTCGCCGGGCAAGTACGATCGAGTTGGCGGTGGCCAACACCTATCCCGGCCATCTGCCCGGTTCCGGCAACTGCCGGACAGATGTATTCCGACCTCCGGAGCCAGGGCGTGAATGTAAAATAAGTTACCAGCACGCCTCTTGTTTGTTAATATATAGTTAGAGGAGTATTTATTATGAAGAAAACAACATGTAGGGATCTTCGTGGTGCGTGTGATGCTGTGATCTTGGGCGAAACTCCCGAAGAGATGGGGGAAAATAGTAAACAACATGTCATGGGAATGGTGCAGTCGGGAGACGATGATCACAAGGCAGCCATTGATGGTATGATGAAATTGAGCAAAGAAGAACAAGAAAAATGGCACCAAGACTTCAAGAATGGTTTTGATTCATTGCAAGACGCCTAAGAAGAAGATTGACGAATTGCGGTTCTAACATCGTCTACGACTGGGAGCCATGAAAAAGTGTCTAAGAAATTAGGTGCTTTTTTCTGATACGATAAGCCTATGGACTCGTCTACGAAAAAAAGGTTAGTTTTTTGGCTTAAGATATGTGTTGCTGGTTTAGGACTAGCAGTACTTGTATTTGCTGGCTCCCGTCTTTTTAAAACCAGTTTGAACCAGCCTATCACTTTGAACGCTACCCCAACTCAAACGAGTAGTTGTAGGTTGCCAAAATTCACGCTCTCACCAATCAACCCGACGAATATTGACCACATAGTGCCGATGGGCCGGATGTTTGGCCCGCATGTGACGCCGACTGACCATATTTACATTATTCACGATGAAAATAACGGTGGCCGCTACCCTGTTTATGCCTTAACGGATGGCCAGGTCATACAAGCCGAAAAATCCTCTAATGTTGGTGCCAACTTTGCTCCGAGAGGCTTCGACTATGGAATTTGGCTAGATTACGGTTGTGGTGTTAAAAGCGGTATTGGCCATTTGGCGGAATTTGCAACTGGGTTGGCTCAAACGGTGGGCGATAAGCAGTTTGTAGCAAATCTTCATTACCCAGTTAAAAAAGGTGACATTATCGGCTATACCGGCTCGAGGCAATGCTGCGACCTGTCGCTCTCGGACGAAAATGTTACCTTGCCCGGCTTGATCAACCAGCAAACATACGAAAGAGAATGGTGGAAACTCCACGCGGTTGATCCATTCGGATACTTTGACGAACCGATCAGAAGTCAACTGCTAGTTAAGAACATTCGCACGGTGCCCCCGCTCGGCGGTAAAATTGATTATGACACCGACGGAACATTGTTAGGCAATTGGTATAAGCAAGGAACTAATGGCTACAAAGGTTTAGACAATGATCAAGCCCATTATTACAAATGGCATGCCGCATTCGCCTATAATCACGTCGATCCTAAGCTGGTTGAAATTTCGCTTGGTAATTTTATTGATGCTCCGTCTGCCTTTTTTGTCAAAGGTAATGGTCCCGATCCCAAAGACGTCACACCAGAAATCGGATTGGTAAAATACGAACTGCTTCATTTTGGCTGGGCAGATAGCAAAACAGGCGTAGAGATAAATGAAGATTTCATGCATGTCGGCGACTATCCAAAAGTTTTCGATACTAGTACCGTTGGAACAGTATTGATTCAACTATTGCCGAAGCGGGAATTAAAATTAGAAATTTTTCCTGACAAAACCGCCAGCCAGGTCGACAACTTCACGAGCAAAGCGCTACTTTATGAACGATAAGACTGGCTTAAGGCCACAGGCAGCAGTTCAAACTCCCGTCCAAGTGTCATAATGGCTTCATGACATTTAGTTCTCAATATATCCGCTAGCTGGAGCCAGACGAAAAGTCCCGACTTAATGTCGGGATTTTTCGTCTGTTTTGAAATTAGGATTCGAACCGTGGGAAGGGGTTCCGGGAAAACGGGAGTTTCACCGCTGGCGGAAAGTATTGCCCTAAAGGATGGCGGGGTTGGCGTACAACTCCGGTTAAAACCGAGGGGTTTTCAAGGAGGAGCTTACGACGACAGGTTCGTAGTCCGACCTTTTCTCATCTGCCGGTTCCGCCGATAGGCGGACAGATGTATTCCGACCTCCAGAGCCATCTTTCGCTAAAGCTTCAGAATGGCAAGCCAACCGAAAGCCGGATGCTTGCTATCCCTATTAAATTAACGTTTAATAAGGATATATATTTAATGTAGTTCAGAATCGAGGTGATTAATAATGCCTTTAGGTGGATTTCTAGACACCATGCCAACATGGTTATTTATTGTTGCTCATATCATATTCCTTATCGTTGGTATATGGGCCGCTAAGCAAGCAATGGAAAATAAACTTAGCTATGCTTCGGCATTTTGGCTGTATGCAGTAACTCAGTTAGGTTTTCTCGCCTTCTTTGCTGGTTGGATTACTCTAAAGATGGCTGTTTTGTTTGAGCAAACTCTCATCGTTATTATGATAATTTGGATAATAACTAAAATTAAGCAACCACCCACACCTTAGTATTCAGGGAGAGCAGAAATATCGTTCGCTATACGTTAAAAAATGCGAACATCATTCGTGGTACCGAGCCAAGAAAGACGCAGACCTTGAGAGTCTGTACCTTGTTTACTTTTCCCTGAAATAATATGTAAGTGGATGGAATTAGTCCGTTTCTTTTGATATAATCAATTATAATTTTATAGTAACTAATACAAGGAGAGCTTATGGCTAATCCCATTAAACTGATCGTCTTTCCGGTAAAGGACGTAGATAAAGCAAAAACTCTTTTTAATACATTTCTGGGAGTTGAGCCCTACGTCGATGGCACATACTATGTCGGGTATAAGGTTGGAGACCTAGAAGTTGGTTTAGACCCAAATGGCCAAGATGTAGTGAGCTATATTGATGTTGACGATATTCATAGTTCTCTTAAAGGGTTAGAAGCCATAGGTGCTGAGCTTCACGCAGATGCCAAAAATGTCGGTGGAGGCTTATTAGTGGCGCAGGTTAAGGATGCCGATGGCAATATTTTGGGTCTGAGGCAGCAACCGAAATAGATTAGAGAAATAAGGAATATTTACCGGAAAGGGTGGTCGTGTGCAGTCCTCCAAAGTTACGGAACGTATAAACGCAAAAGCATTTGAGTTGCTCGAACAGCATCCAGAGGGTCTACGTTGGTCAGAACTGCGCTCAAAAATTGAGACATCAGATCACAACTTTCATCCGAAAACGGTCAACGGATGCGTCTGGAAACTTGTCCAAAACTTTCCTGACAAGATTTACAAACCATCTAAAGGGCTTTTCCGTTTGCTGAAATATAAATCCGCCGAAGTGGACACACCTTAACAAAAATCCGCGATCCTTGCTAGCTGGAGCTAAAGATTTCGTTAATGCAAGACTATTTGACAAATTCTAGACGGAGGACTAGCCTAGAATTATGGACGATAATAACAATTCTACCCCTCCATCTTCCGACTCTCTTCCGGCGGGAACTACAGATCCGATTCCTGGAATTCCAGAGCCTTTTGATGTTAAAACGAGCAATGACCAGTATCACGGCCCCCCTGCAATTCCACCGCAACCTCAAACGCCAGTACAGATCCCAGCGACTGGACAACCATCAGGGCAAACTACTCCTCCAGCCACAGAGACACCAGCCACCCCTCCGCCGTCTGAGCCTAAGAGCGATACTACACCTCAAACACCTCCGAGTAAGACTTTTCCCCCCGGACCTTTTAATGATATTCCAGGTGATAAATCCTCTGATCTTGCATAAATCCGAAATCTAACTGAACTCAATTCATCGATACATAACATTCGCGGATTAGATAATAATAGTTCGTATGTTGTTTGTAGTTTCGAGTCAAGTATTTGCATACTTCTTGATAATAATCTTCTGTTTCCTGTGTTATATTTGATGTATGGAAAATAAGATTATTGACCTATATAGGCATACTCTTGGCCATAAAGGTTTTGACTATGATCAAATCGATGATCAAGTCTTTATCGGTACAAATATGTGTTGTCAAATAGGTTTTGATAGGGAATTGCTCACAAAAAAGGTAAGAGGAGACATTAGCTTAGAAGAACTGAGAGTTGACGCACCCACCGGAGTGGATTATTTTTTATGGTTACCAACCAACGACCATGAAGCCCCTACACTCGATAAATTAACCCTTGGCGTTCAGACATTAGATTTTTTAATAAGCAGAAAAATAAAGGTATATATTCACTGCAAGAACGGGCACGGCAGAGCCCCAACTTTACATATAGCCTATCTAGTTAAAAAGGGGATGGAGATTGATGAAGCAATCAAATATGTCCAGGCTAAACGACCCAGTATCCATTTAAGCGCAGCACAGCTTGAAGGACTAAAAATATTTAAAAATTCTTTGAAAGCTTAAGTAAGTAGGTTGACATCTTCTTTCTTTATTTGAAATAGTAAGTGTATGAATAATGGTTATCGTAAAAGGCCCCTTTGGCAATGGATTTTAATCTATGTGGTTATCGCCGCCGTTGTATATGGGCTCATCTATTATTTTGTTTTGGCTAAGAAAGGCGGGTATCCCAATTCACAGTCAACTCAGAGCGCAAATCCGCAGGCGACCTTACTCAATTCTGCTCCTTCAACTCAAAACACCGTCCAAATATCAAATTATAGTTTCTCCCCCGCGAGATTAACCGTAAAAGTTGGGGGGACAGTGACTTGGACAAATCAAGACAGTATGAGTCATAGCGCAACAGCTGATGATAACAGCTTTGATACTGGCTTATTAGGTCAAGGAAAATCAGGAACTGCTACCTTTAATAAAGCCGGGACTTATACCTATCATTGTAGTGTTCATCCCTACATGCACGGAACGATTATTGTTCAGTAGTCACTATGTTTTGATAGTCTCTAGATTTATATTTACCTTAAACTTTTCGTTCCTGGGCATGCAAACCAACAGAAAACAAATGTTCTACTAGTGAAAGTAGTTTCGACAAGATGACCAAAAGGTCGTTTTTTGATATATCTAAACCAAAAAGGAATTATGATGACAAAAGTCGTGAATCAACCATATACGTCGGGTGACTGGTTAGTAAAGTCGGGACAAGAGGATTCATTTGTAAAGGCATGGGCTGAATTGGCACAATGGACAAGTGAAAATGTCGAGGGATCTGGGAAGCCACACCTCATCCAGGAAGTGGCAAATCCCCGACACTTTGTTTCGTTTGGCCCATGGGAAAGTTTTGATGCGGTCAAAACGTGGCGTCAAATGCCTGGCTTTAAAGAAAGATTTGGAAAGATCGCATCCCTCTGCGAGCAATCTCAAGGAAAAGACTACGTTCTTCGTGTTGCCGCTGAATAAGATTTACCAGTTCTTTATTAGCTTTCCTTGATTATCTCTCATACTACCAGAGACTGCCATAATAAAGTCAATTAGCGTCCAAATGCCGAGACCGCCAAAGGTGAATAGCATTAAAAGGCCTGTACCAGTTTTTTCGAGATAGAATCTATGCACTCCCAAATACCCAAGAAAAAAAGCAAGTAACGTTACCGCTAATCTGGATTTTGTTGAAACTGATTCTTCTTGTTTTACGCTTTCTTCGGCCATACTACTCCTTTTGCAATTTTATTTACTTATTCTAAGTGTATTATATGCTAATAAGCATAACATAGGCCATAGTCACAGTAAGTATAACGTAATGTGACGCTGATATATTTAACGAGAAAGGAAAAAACTCTATGCAAAAAATTACGCTATTTTTGTGGTTTGATGATAATGCCGAAGAGGCAATCAAGTTTTATACCTCGTTATTTAAGAATTCCAAGATTCATAGCATGAGTCACTACGGTGGCGGCCCCATGAAGGGGAAAGTAATGGCGGCCCAATTCTCGCTTGAGGGACAAGAATTTATGGCAATGGATGCCGGTCCAGAATTCAAGTTTACAGAGGCTATTTCGCTCTTTGTCGATTGCAAGTCGCAGAAGGAAGTTGACGAATTATGGGCAAAGTTGACCGCTGACGGCGGCAAGGAAAGCCAATGCGGCTGGCTGAAAGATAAATATGGCATGTCTTGGCAGATCATTCCGTCCAAATTACGTGAGCTACTGTTTGACAAAGATCCCGAAAGAGCGAAACGAGTATTAGATGCGATGCTTAGAATGAAAAAAATTGTGATTAAGGATTTAGAGAAAGCATACCAACAACAATAAATCGTTTGTCATTCGCTTTGGGTTTTGTAATCCAGATTACAGACAGCCTAAACCAAGGAGAGTAGGTTTAAATTGTCAAAAGAGAGGAGGTGAGAGAAATGAAACTGACATGGCGAGATAGTGTAACGACTCTTCTTGCGGCGGCAATCGTTGGTCTGTATTACGCGGTAACAAGAGGTGTTGATCTGCCACTGATTAATACTCAGTTGAGCGCTATCGTGACAGTCGGCATCTTGGCTCTAATAATGGGATTCATAGGAATGGAGCGACGTGATATTGAGGAGGGTGGTTGGCTTCTAGGGCAGATGATCGTTGGAATAGTCACACTCGGACTGTTCATCGCGAGCCTATTCTACGCCACTCAGACGATGTTCTTGGCAGTAACAGTGGGGGTCATCGCTATGTGGGTAGTAGGTATGGCACACCATATATCGTCTACTTCAGACCATATTGAATCGTTCGCATAGTAGAGCGGAGAAATGTGTGAGGCACTCAACAGAGTGCCTCACAACATGATAAGATTCGAAAGGCTTATATGTTTGATTCACCGTGCCATTCCGCTGGCGGATCTTCATATCCGAAAAATAAAGTCCATTTTGAATGGGATTATAAGACGGATATTTTCAGCGTAAAAGGGATAATAAAAAATAGGCTATCTTGGAGCCTATGGGATTTTAAATTGTACGTCGAAAGTTTTAGTACTAATTATTTATTTTGTTGCAATCCCAATCATCAACCGTTGAGAGAGATTGAATGGGTCGGAATATTTACCCATAAACTACTTGAAATAGTAGAGCCCTTTCCACAGGCAAAAACAGTCATTGCCGAAGGTATGGATGGTCATTCGGCAAAATTCCCAATGGAGAAATTTTCCAAAAAAAACAATATTATTGCCATAGCAGCTGGCAGTGAATACTTGAGTCCGGAACAAGGGGGTCCAATCCGACTGATAATGTCAAATCTAAGCGGTTGGTGTAGTGTAAAAGCACTAAAAACCTTAGACTTTGCGGAGTAATTTCACCGATGGAATTACCTAAAAGCACTCATCATATCCAATGACTATTACGAGTCACAAGAAAGTAGGATTACACTGTGACGGATTATGAACAACGAATTGAGACATTTTTCTCCCAATATACGAAACAGACCTATAAAAAGGGTGATACGATCATTTGGGGTGGAAGAGAACCGGGAGGGGTGTATTATGTGCTTGAAGGACATGTTCGCCAGTATTCAATTTCGGAACATACGGGTAACATATTAACATTGCATATTTACCATCAAAAAAGTTTTTTTTCGATGATTTGGGCCCTCGCAGAAAAGCCCAATAGCTACTTTTTTGAGGCAATCGGTCCGGTAACGGTCTATCGGGCACCGAAAGAAGCTGTCCTTGGTTTTTTACGTAATGACGCTGAGGTTCTTTACCATTTTTCTGCTCGCCTTTTATCTGGATTGAACGGCATGCTTACGCGCTTGGAGACCGTCGCTTTTACCGATGTTTACGGGCGTGTTATTTCTGAGTTTCTGTATCTTGCCAAGCATTTTGGATCGCCGCATGAAACGGGAGTTATGTTACCTTATTTTACCCACCAAGAGATTGCTGATTTTGTCGGGGCAGCGAGAGAAACAACCAGCATCGCGATAGAAAAGCTTAAAAAAACTAAATTGATCGTTTATATCGGACACAACATTTATATTCCTAACTTAGAATCCTTGGTTCGCGAACTCAATAACAAACGAAAAGGCTAGGCAGGTATTATGAATCATTCACATCATCAAATCGCCAGTGGAGATACTAAACACGCGGGGCATTCGCCAAATATGTTTCGTGAGAAGTTTTGGTTGAGTCTTATTCTCACCATCGCAATTGTGCTCTACTCGCCGATGGTTCAAGAGTGGCTGGGCTTTCAACCGCCCATCTTTCCAGGCTCAGAGTGGCTATCCTCTATTTTAGGAACAATTGTCTTTTTTTATGGAGGCATGGTCTTTATCAAAGGTGCGATAGCAGAATTGAGAGCGAAAACACCCGGCATGATGACGCTCATATCGCTCGCTATTATTGCTGCCTATGCCTACAGTCTGGCCACTACCTTTTTCATTCAAGGCACAGAGTTTTTCTGGGAATTAGCCACCTTAATTACGATTATGCTGTTTGGTCATTGGATGGAAATGAAGTCTGTTCAATCGGCTGAGGGCGCGCTGAAAGAACTCGCCAAGTTCCTGCCTGACGAAGCTGAGCTTATAACGGGTGACACCACGCGCAAAGTGGCTGTTTCTGAGTTAAAAGTTGGCGATGTTGTATTAGTCAGGCCGGGCGGCAAAGTACCGGCTGATGGTGAAGTGGTTGAAGGGGAGTCATCCGTTAATGAGTCGATGATTACAGGAGAATCAAAGCCAGTAAATAAAATAAAAGGCAGCAAAGTTATAGCCGGAACTGTAAATAGTTCGGGGACATTGCAAGTGCGTGTCAGACAAATCGGTGAGAATACGGCCTTAGCGGGAATTATGCGATTAGTCGCCGAAGCACAAGCTTCCCAATCTCGCTCACAAATTCTCGCCGATAAAGCCGCTTATTACCTGACAATTATTGCCATTCTTTCAGGCTTTGGAACGTTAATCGGCTGGCTTATTGCTGGCGCTGGTCTTGCCTTTGCGATGGAG
>JBGPML010000013.1:0-16088 GCA_041486955.1 Patescibacteria group bacterium | reverse complement strand
TCACCGGCTGGTAGCGCTTTGGCAATGGCTGAATCCGCCGATGACAAGTCATTCAACCAACAAACAGCGTATGATGCCAAACTATTATTGCTGTGCTGAGATGCCCAACTGGAATCCTGAGATGCGGTATTTTTAGCTCGCAAGTCATATACTCCCCAGTCAACCGAAACATTGTTGGTCTTAACAAACCCGACAGAAGTGGCAACTGGATCGCCGGCTTTAACAGTCACGGGAGTTGAAAGATTAGTTGTTCGAGAGCTCTCACTCGGTTCAGGGAAACTATTGGCAATTTGTTGGAAGGCTGGGCTCAAAGTTCGTAAATGGTCGAGACGATATAAAATACCGCAGGGTGCAATGAAGTCAAATAGATACTGCACTTCGCCGGCTTCGTTATAGCGACTGCCACGATACACTGCCGCATCCAGAGGTGCCGTCACTGTGATATCGTCATTTTTAGAATTTTTAAACAGGAAACCACCATGCGCCTTATAATCCCCGCCACGAACTTGGCCCGGGTAGAGCACTGCGGTGGCTTTGGTTAAATCAATCGGAGTCTTCAAGTTGAGCAGATCGGGACAACTCGGCGGAGTGCCATTAGCAACCCAACCATTGCCTGATTCATTCCATGACACCGTTGTGTTTGATTGCTTGGTTGATGATTGTGTTTGCCCAGAGCCGGTATCACTTCTTGTTGTTGCAACCGATTCATTTTGCTTCTGACCGCCATGAGTCATCTTATAGACGGCAAAGCCTCCAACACCGACGACGATGAGTCCGATCAAACTATATATTATAATTTTATTCATCTTTTCCTCCGTATAGATAGCGTAACATAGAATGTCCTCCTGTGGTCAACTAACCTGGGAGCATAACAGCCTATTTTTTTTCAATGATTATTAAAAGTTATGTTGTAATAAAAAGTCTATACAAAAATTTCTTTCATGCTATAACTGCCATACATACTAATTAAGGAGGAACGTGAAAAAAGTAATTCTGACCGGTATATGTTCGATCGTATTATTTTCATTAATTGTTATTTCGTTTCTTACCCAAGGTTTAAGCGGCCACAATAATTCAAATGCGCGAGCGGCCGGAAATCTTCCCCCATTACCGAGTCAGTGGCCTTATCCTACGTTACAGCTCGGTATGGTCGCCGAACCTGGCGATGGAGCGCAAATCAAAGCTACCGCGCCGGTAGGTTTTATGTATCACTACCTCACGTCCGGTTCCGACACCTGTCAGTGGTGTCCATGGCTAACTTGGGGAACTTCTGATGGCACGACAAAATCAGGTGCGTATGTGAAAAATTTCATCACTGACGCCAATCAGAACAATATCACCCCGTTCTTTACGTATTATAATATGCTCTCTTTAGCTTCATATAATGAGGGTGCCGGCGAAGTTCAAGTCATGAGCGACTCGACTAAGATGACCAGTTACTATAATGACCTCAAACTATTCTATTCCCTTGCTGCACAATCTCCCAATAAACCAATTATTTTGCACGTTGAGCCTGATTTGTGGGGCTATATGGAGCAACAGGTTAGCTCGACAGACGAGGCCACCACGATTCCAGCCGCAGTCGCTTCAACCGGTTTGGCCGAGCTCTCAGGGTTGCCAAATAATGCCGCCGGTTTTGCCCAAGCTGTGGTTAAACTCCGTGATATCTATGCCCCAAATGTATTAGTCGTCTTGCACGAGAGCGATTGGGGAACCGGGATAGATCCTCACGTTGGAACCTACACAGATGCGGAGATTACATCTCTAGCCACCCGCTCGGCTAACTTCTTTAACTCGTTGAATGCTAACTATGATCTGTTAGCCGATGATCCCTTGGATCGTGATGCGGCTTATTATGATCTAGCGTGGCATAACCCGAATGGCTGGTGGGACTCGAATGATTATCACTACGACCTCTTGTGGCTTAAGACTTTATCGGGCCTCACCAATAAACGACTGATGCAATGGCAAATTCCCGTTGGCAATACTAAAATGAGGGCGGAAAATAATACAACTAATCACTACCAGGATAATCATGTCGAAAAAATATTAGATGTTAATGACAAGACATTGATCAATCAGTATCTTGATGCTGGAGTTGTTGCCTTTATATTTGGTCGGGGGGCATATGAGCAGAGCGACTACGCCGACAGTATTAACGATGGTGCGACCAATTTTGCCCCTCTAACCTACCACGGTTCAACTACCAGTATTTCGTCTGTGTTAGCAGCAGCCGGGACACCGCCTAGTTTATCAGTTGATGGTGTAACCTTAACCACACCCTATGCCAAAGATGACGATGGTGGATTCTTCCGCTATGTAGCCCAGCAATATTATCAGCTTGGCGCCCTTTCGTTATCAACTGATACCGGTACCCCAACACCGACACCCACGACAACGCCTACTCCCACTCCCACAACTACGCCGACACCGGCTCTCACACCAGACGCCAAAATTTTATCGTTCCGAATTGCGAAAAAGACTGCCAATAGCATAACGATCCAGGGAACGACCCAAGGACCGAGCAAGTGGACGATTAAATATGGCAAAACTACGGGGATGACCGGTGGACAAGTCACCGAAAGTGTTGTCGGAACAACTCATACGGTCATGATTAACAACCTGAGCCGATATACAAAATACTATTATCAGATAACCAGCAACGGGGCAGACGGGAGCACCGTGACTTCCAGTCGGTTATCGTTTAGAACAAATTTGCGATAAGAGTGCTGAGTGAGTCTAGGTGTGAAAAAAGCGGGGCATAGACACTCGAGATAATATATGACGTAGCGTAGCGACAAACCAAAGCATAACAACTATTCCCACGACTATCAGGAATGAGGCTTTTGTCCCGAGTAACAAACCGGCGTATACTGTATCAACGACGAACAATGCCACAAAAACGCGCTGCCACAAAAGAAGAGCGCTGCCGCGAATATGATGCATGCTTTTTGGTATGCTATTGTTTTTCATTAAACTCCTGGTAAGTGGTCAGAAAAATCGAGTGATAGTAAGGCTTTAACACTATACCAACCTTCGAGGTGCGGAATTACTAACCGTATAGGGCCGCCCTGTTCCACCCTCAGATAATCACTGCCCAGAGCGATGGCAATAATACCCGGTTTACGTAAAAAGTCAGTGAGCGGCATTACAACTTATAGAAATGGCTGCCAGACAGACTTCATCTGGCAGCCGTGACACCCTTCGGTCACTTAAGGACAATCGTGGCCCAACGGTGGGGCAGGAAAGAGGCGAGGACTCCCACAAGGATTATTCCGGAGAGTAGATACAAACTTCCGGAAAGCTGAATGACCTGGGGAGTCCTCTTAAAAACTTGAGGGGCTGCCTTCAAGTAGACCAGGAAGATGATACCGCAAGCAATCGCGGTCGTGCCGGCGATTACCCCTAGTAAGGTATACCAGGGAATCGTCACCCTTTGGTTAGCCAACAACCAGGCGTAGGCCACGCTGCTAAAACCTCCGACCAGGATGGGGGTCCGGAACGCCGCGAGGGGACCGCGCACCCACCAGTCTATCCCCCAAACGATTAACGACAGTGTCAACTGCAGGAGGGTCAACTCCCAGACAGTTATGATCGTCATCTCCTTTTTCCGTCGTCAGACATGTCGGGTATATAATACGCTTAAACACAGAATTTTGCCACTCTTTCTTCGCTAAAAAGATACGGCGATCGTCATGAAAAACCGCCAACCATTTTATGATTGCGCGAGTGTTTATCGCGTTACAAAGGTTAAGGCGTAGCCTTTTTTATCGGCCCGGCCAGTGCGGCCGATGCGGTGAATATAGTCGTCGAACGTGTTGGGGATATCATAATTAATCACATGGCTGACATCAGGAATGTCCAAGCCGCGCGCTGCGACATCGGTGGCAACCATAATTTGCGCCTCGTCTTGCTTAAATGTATTGAGCGCACGCTCGCGAGCTGACTGCGTTTTATTGCCGTGAATCGAGACCGAACTAAAGCCACGCTTTTCTAATGTGTCTGATAACCGCTCAACGCCATGCTTGGTTTGCCCAAAGATGAGAACCTTGCTGAATCCTTTTTGAATCAGTAGGTCATGGAGAACTTCGAGTTTATCGTCATGTTCTTCAACACGAATAATATCTTGATCCACATTCTCAGCTGTTTCTTGGGTTTTAACCGAAATAGTGACAGGATTATCCAAGAAGTTTTGTGTTAAATATTGAACTTGCGGTGACATAGTCGCTGAGAAGAATAATGTCTGCCGATCGGTTGGTAGATTCGATAATAGTGCCTTAATATCCTCGACAAATCCCATATCCAGCATTCGGTCAGCTTCGTCGACGACGACTGACTGAAAAGAGGACAAGTCTAAACAACGACGCTCAATCAGATCTTTTAATCGGCCGGGGGTACCAATTACAAATTGAGGATTACGGCGCAGTTGAGCAATTTGCGGACTGATATTTGCCCCTCCAATACACAAAGTGGAATATTGATTTAATCGATGTGAGAATTCTCTGTGTTCTTGCTGAATTTGTTGAGCTAATTCCCGTGTCGGGGTAATAATCAACACACGATTGTGTTTATATAGGGTAACTTTATGAATTAATGGAATCAAAAAAGCAGCGGTTTTACCCGTTCCAGTGTTGGCGATACCAATAACGTCCCTGCCTTGCAACGCCATGGGAATAGTTTTGTCTTGAATAGCGGTTGGGGTTTTATAGCCCTTCGCCAGAATGTTTTCTTTTAAAATCTTGTTTAACGAAAAATCAGCAAAGCTATTATTTGGAGCATAAACCTCGGTTTGGTCAGGCGTGACTGCTTTGCGAATAAATTTGTTTACATCAATAGATTGGCCGGAAAATCGGCGCTTAGTTGGACGACGCGAAAAAGAAGATTGGTTCGACCGTTTAGGTCGGTATGATTGATTATACATAGGTTCCTTTATTGAAGACTCAGAGGAGTCTTATTGAACCTATGGCTCCATGAGGACTTTGTCCCCGAGAGGTTCGTGCGGATTGGCAGTGCCTGGAACTAGTCTCATAACTTCTCCTGAATGATCCACCCCATCTTTTTGGGCTCCACGTCACGATTCGTTCGTCAAAATAGAATTGTCTATTCCTCCTCACGAGATCGTGCCCTTCGCCATAAAATCTTAAGTGTCTTTTTTCAGGTTAAGTTACGAAACTAGCTCCTAGAGAGTGAGCCATTAACCGTCCGAGTGATCGGGCGATTCGGCAGTGCATATACCAACATACCTTAATTATATGGGTATGTCAATGGATTGGCCGCTGCCGTCGGTATTGAGCTAGGCCGAATCGGTCAGCTGTTTGACGAAGGAGAAGTCGAATCGGGTCACCATCTAAACTTAAAGCTACACCCCAGGCATTGAGAGCATCTCAAGCAGATCAATCGAAGCACCCGGTCTATCGAGGTGCGGGTGAGTTTTTAGTAACTCCAGAATTTCTTCTTTTTCGCCTTCCATAAATGAATGACCAGATATCTGACTATCACTTTCGTCTATGCCCTTGCTGGTTACCCGAGCGACTGCTTGCAACGGTAACCCCCAATCAAATTTAACGGTTTTTTCCGCTTCCTCTTTCCATTTTATCCACGCAGCCATGCTAGATTGCATTTCTTCGGGCGTGGAATTTGCCATATTATCGCTCGCTTTTACTTTTGAATTATACAGAACCATATACTTTGCCATATTGTGTCTCCTGTGGGTTTAATTTCTTGCATGATAGCATTTGGGAGGAAGATTCCCAAGAAGGTGGGATTCCTCTTCCCCCGAAACTTCGTTTCTCCTCCAGAGCCCGAGACTTCCTCTGGCATTCGCTTCGCTCATTTTTAGTCCACGGGACTCAAGGAAGTTCTCTTCGAATCCCACTACCATCAAAACCAAAATACGCCCACCAATCTGGTGGGCGTATTTTGGCTGGAGGGCCAGGTGGGATTCGAACCCACGGCAAAGTGCTTAAGAGGCACCTACTCTACCACTGAGTTACTGGCCCAAGATTTCGCGACTGGCAAGCAGTCGCGAGAAAAACAATCATTTGAGAATCGTGATGAGAGGGCGAGGATAGCACTGATTTATTTCCCAACTAAACCAGCTCCAACCAGTTCGAGTTCCAGCCAGAACATACCAATTTGTTCCTGGGTGAGCTACCGGATTGGCTATCTCCTCGACATTGTATTCACCTGGTTCGTAATGGACTCTCTCACGTGAGCACGCATCGAAAATGTCAGCAGGGGAATTCAACCGTATTCGGTACTTCATCTTCTCCTCCAATCCCATCAGGCCTGTGATACAAAAGAAATTATACCAGAAAAACGGGATTTCGTCATTAAAAACCCCGCACCAGACGGTGCAGGGTAGTACTTCTTGTAAGTATTGCATGACATCACTTTGCGCCGAGTTGGAAGGCTTTCTTGGCCTCCGGACTCGAGTCAATGCGCCAATCTCTCTCCTTCTGTTCGTTGAACCAAGTTATCTCCGTAATTCGGGGGAAGTACTTCAGCAGGTCAGTGAACATTTGCTTCGTCCACATGGCCTTATTGCCACCCCTGCCCTCAACACAAGCCATCTCCGATATGACGATTGGCTTGTTCGAGATTTTGCAGAGCTCCTGGTAGGTGGCATCAAATACTTGCCGGAATGACTGCCACTCGTGTGGTTCACCATTACCCCAATTGTAACCATCCATACCGGCAACGTCGACCCATTGATTACCTGGATAGAGTTCGGCTAAACGAAAGCGATCACCGCCGTAACGGACGTTAGGCGACCATCCGAATGTTACATTGGTCGCACCGGCTTCGCGAAAAATCTTGACAATGTGACTCCATGCCTGCTGATGAAGCGATGGAGTATTGCTTCCCTTGCCAGCGTAACTCGGGCTCCAGTCTCCATTCATTTCAGCGAATTGAGTTATCCGCATCTTAATCTTGGCATCACGCAAGGCAATCGCGTTGCTGCGGATGTAGGTGTTGTGTTTGCCTTCGATGATTTCCTGGCACATCACGGGAACTGCGTCATGCTTTACTTCCCAAGTACAGATAGGGAACCAGCCATGACTGTCCAAACTTCGCACAACGCCGACATCAATGTTTTCCGACCAGTCGCTATACCACATGACTCCGTGGAATCGTATTCCAAGGCTCTTCTCCTTAGCAACGATCTTGTCCGGATGATAAGCTCCACCCGGCTGAAAGATATTGATTTTGACTCTCTTGGCGGGTGTAGCACTAAAAACTTTCGCACCAAGCATCATGAAACCAGCTAGAATCGGGACAAGGAACAGCCATAGCTTGATCTGCTTCATGCCATTCTCCTGGAAAACTGGAGCTCGTCCTATTACGAGCTTTAGCAAGAGAAAGTATACCTTATTACAATGATTTCTTCAAGATTTGGGTGAGTTTTTAATGAGATCTATTTTATCTTTCCGACTAAGTGATTTTAAGGCCAACTCCCGTTTTAAAGCAGCTGAGCGAGTTGCTACAGTTTCAGACCACACCAATTTTACCGGAATACGAGTTGCAGTGTACTTTGCCCCCAGCTTTTTATTATGATTTTCAATCCTTTTCTCGAGATTGGTTGTGATTCCGGTATAAAGTGTTGCATCGGCACATTCAATTATATACACAACCCACTGTGACATAATTATAAGGACTCGATTACGTTACGCACAGTGATATGTAAATCGTCTTTTGTTCCGTTATTCAAAATTTCAGAATGATGGTGATTAAATTGTTTCATCGCCTGCTCATAGGCATTATCTAGTGTTTTCTGCCAGGTAATTTCCCCCAAGCGCTTCCGCCTAATTTCATCATCGGCGACGACGCGAATAATATAGGCATTGTGTTCAAGCAGTCGTTCAAAACCAGCGGCATCACGTGGTCCGATTAATAATAACGGCCGCCCAACTTCGAGCGCCCGATCAATCACCCAATATTTATCTTTTTTCCGTAATTCCTGGGCCAATTCGGTTAAATGCTGGCGGTGTAAGGCTTTAATATCATAATCATTCAGCAATCCTGCCGGGTAATTATGCCCGCGTTCGACTTCTCGCATCAATGCGTCAGACATTCCTACTCGCCGCCAGTTTGGCAAATGATGTTGAAATACTTCAGCTAAAGTATCTTTACCCGATCCAGCTTGACCATAGATGGCAATAATTTCGTAACTCGGTATATTCACTCAAAGAGAGTATAATGTAAATTAACTATGAAACACAACAAACTAGTCCGAGATAAAATACCTCAAATTATTGAGCACGATGGGAAAGAAGCAATCATTCGAGTTTTGTCCGAAGAAGACTTTCAAACCGAACTGAAGCGGAAACTCTCTGAAGAAGTCATGGAATATTCAAATAAGCCTTCTTTAGAAGAATTGGCTGATATTTTAGAAATTATTTATGCCTCTGCCGGTGTCTTGGGCAGTACAATAATAGAGTTGGAAACACTTAGGAAACAGAAAGTCCAAGAACGCGGTAGTTTTCATAAAAAGATCTTCCTAGAAGAAGTAAAGGAGTAATATATGAGAAAATTATGTGTTACCGAATTCTTAGCCCTAGATGGAGTATTAGAGGAACCCGGCGATTGGCCGAGGTGCCGGATAATTGAGAAAGTTAAAGTTATTACTTCTCAGATCTGAGAAAATAGTACGCCACGATAAGTGAGCCAAGTCCACCGATAAATGGCACAAGCCAAAAACTCGGCGAGACAAAGACACCGGATAGTGCATCCGCCCACTCAGTCAGTCCACGGATGATCAAAATATAAGCGACGGTCCGTTTTGGTTGGGTTAACAGAGCAGCAAGCAATACACCGCTTAAAACAATATTGCGATACGCAATCGTATCTAACACAGCGCTCACCGGAATACCAGGCGAAAGTAATGGAGCTGGAGAAGTAAGGAGCATAATACCAATCACGGTTGGGATAATCGTGACCAGTACCGTCCAAACTACTCCTATACGTATTCCAAATTTTGTCTGCATAGTATCCTTTCTCTAATATAGATAGTATGGCATATTTTTTATGCATCCATGCGTCAAGTAGCTCATTGCTTCACCGGCCCGGTATAGATCGAGTGCTTGGCCGCAAATTCGGCCGAATGGATTATCTGGCTCGCCACTGATTCACGTGACTGACCGCCATTTAATAACCCAGCCCAATATGCTAGTCCGCCCGGCTCGGCTTCTCTGAGCAAGAATTTACGATAGAGGAGCTTCACATAGTCTTCGTTACTTAACGATGTGACTTTATTATTGATCTTAAATTCATCAGTTTGACTGAAGGTGACGACTAAACCAAGAGGGTCATTGCTGCCCTGCAGTACGCCTTTCCAATAGGCCAATCCGCCTGCTTCGGCTTCCCGGCCTAATGCCAGACAATACGTGTATTTGACCCGGTTTTCAACCGTGGGACTCAAGCTCTTAATTGTGTTATATGCACAGGGAGAAGGCGTTGGCGTCGGTTTGGCTGATGGGGAAGGAACAGCAGTTGAGGTGCTGGGCATTGCATCGTTCACTGCGATAATTTGGTCGGTAGTTCGAAGTTGAAAATCACGATTTAAGTCGTAGCCTTCCTGAAGACTAATTTGACTATCGATCATATCGGTTGGTTCATACTGTTGCGTCGCGTTAGCATTGCGGAAAATTGGAGTGGAATAGTCACCAGCCGGCACTACCAGGGCATACTGACCTTGGGCGTCGGTTTGCGTCCCAACACCGCCCAGCGAAATAACAATATCAACGAGCGAATGATGCTGTTCATCTGTTATTGTTCCCCAAAGCACACTGAAGGATTTTTTCGAGTCCGTAGAGGTGGTCTCATCAGCTTTGGGCTTTTGACGCCAGGCAATCAATCCGGCAACCACGATCACAACCAGGATCACGATAATTGAGATAATGGTAAGTTTCTTTTTCATCATCATATTGAGCATTTATTCGGACCACCTGAAAGGGTAATATTTCCGATCTTTTGTAAGGTTTGCTTCAAGGGTTTGGCCAGCCCATTAATGTTGTTATTAAATTCATCACGGTGGAGTTGGCAGATGATAAACGATGACGCATAGGTCTCATCCGGACTGGCTTCAGGGTGTCCATCGGACGCGACCTGGCCGCTGTATATGCCATCATGCAGCGGCAGGAAAAACTGAGTACTAAACCGCTCACCGACTTCGCGTAGCATCAAAAAGTCTGGTTGACCCGAGCGTTTACCTTGGCATTTTGCTTCACGGGTGCTTTTTCCGTGTCCCCATTCATGGGTGGTGACTTGCGCCACCTGATCAGCCGTACGCTCCTTCAGGTTCCCCGTCAAAAATTCCATATGCTCACCAGACTTCGGATTATCTTTATCGCCAGTTAAGGGCACCGGGCATTTGGTTGTCGGATTTTTGCCGTTGTCATAACCAGGGTAATAGCTGGCATTGGTACCTTTGGAGGAGTCAATCACCACTTCAAGCGGCAGGTCTTTATACCCATATTGGGTGCGAAGCTGGCCAATTGTGCGATCTATCATGGCGACTCGTTCATCATCTTTCATAGCTTGGGCTTCGCTGCCGCACAGCCAAAATTCCTTCACATTGTCGCGCGATGAAAGAAGACAACCCGATTTCTTTCCGTTGAGATGGACATCCGCAAAAGTTACTCCGGGACGGTTTATCGTGACTGTTTGCGTTTGGGCGGTGTAACCCGTTTGCGTAACAGTCACACTGTACGTTCCGGGTGACATGTTCGGAAACGTCGTCGAGCTGGTTCCGAGTCGGACCGATTGAGTTGGAATATTGATTGGCTTGACCTCAATTCGTGCGCCTTTCACCTCGGGATCACCTTGCGCCAGGATTGAACTATAGCCGTAGCTATAGGCCAAGGCGGTTACTTTCAACTGGTAGCCTATCGGATTGGCGCGAGGTTGAGCCAAGATGATATCTTTCGTCGCTGTTTCGTCATATTTTTTGTTCAGGGTGACTGTAATCACTCCTGGAACCGTTGGCAGATTATCCTGATCATCAAAGTTATCTCGAGCGACTAGCTGGTACGTCCCCGGAAGAAGCCCTTTAATGGTATACGTCCCATCCAGCGGGTTACTGGCGCCAACTCTCAGGCGATGGCCATCTTTAAGCGCCATGACAAACGATGATACGGGTTTACCGGCATTATCAGTCAGACGACCAGTGATAACATTATCGTCGGCGAGCTTGAGACTGAAATCAAGCTGATTGTCCCCCGAGTGCGGGGTGAGAGATTGGGTTTGGACCTTAAAACCATCCCGCTCGGCGCGAAGACGGATTGCCGTATTAGCGGAGAGAGACGTAATCGTATAGTTGCCGTTATCATCGGTCGTCGCCAACTTTTGATTGGTGGCATAATTAAAAATAGAGACCGCATCGAGTTTCAAGTCGGAATAGCCAGATAAGCTTACGCTGCCATTGACAGTCATCCCTTTGGGATTGGGATCATAACCTTCAAGCTTAATGTTCGTAATACCGAGTGGATGACCATCTGACGTCACGCTATAGATGTAGATGAAGTTCGTCGGGACCTGTTTATTTTGCGTATTGACCACGCGGCTAAAAACAAGCGTATGCGCGGCATCGATCCCGACATTCTGCAAATTTTCGTGCCAATAAAAATTGGAAACCGGGGCGCCCCAGGTTGTTGTATTGGGGTTTGAAGGTGTGGGCGTGCCACAGCCCGCGACAATGGCATAACCATTGACTTTAGCGGTCGTCGCATCCTCTGGTCGAACCGTCAGATTGATTCTCGTCACCACCATCGTTTTCGGCAGGGTTACTGATAAATAGGCTGAAGCAACGTCTTTGGTTGGCTGAAGGATCGCGCTGGTCGCCGCGTCGGTATCAATGACGGCTTGAGGATTGGTCACGCGAGATTGTTGGAGCTTAGCGCCATCCAGCGAAATTGCCGATCCTTGACTTGTGGTCAGCGGAGAACATGGATTCGGTGTGGCCGTTTGCGCCATAGCAGCCCTAACACCTAACCCTGCGTTGAGTATAATAAAAATGATGAGGCCATAACGATACAAGCGTTGCTGTACTCCCATACTTATTATCTTAGTGACTACTGAGGAGGCATGCAATAATTCTCTCAAACACATACCTATATATAATATTGGGTGCAATCAGATGAATTAACAGTCGCTTAGCTTGTCTACCCGCTTTTTACATCAGACGAAAAACCGCCTCACAAGGAGGCGGACTTTCGTCTGGCGCGCCCGAAGGGACTCGAACCCCCGGCCTACTCGTCCGAAGCGAGTCGCTCTTCCACTGAGCTACGGGCGCATAAAAGTTGCTCAATCGCCGCATTGGCTTTTCCATTCCTGAACTAATATTCAACTTCGGGGCGAGCCGGAAAACTAATGCATACATTCAAGACACTTAGAAAAGATTATACAAAACATTCCATACTATACCTGATTTTCTACTTTATTTCAAGGATGCTATAAGAAAATGCGACGATGTAATACATCGCCGCATCCAACACAAAAGTGGGATTAGAGCAAAATAGGGTCATAGACTTTGTCGTCACTGCTTCCGCCACATGGTCCACCCAGTCGACCGTCGTGCGTACCGATGAAACGGTTCATAGTCACCCCGAGCGGATGGTCTTCATGAGGATCGCGGCAGCCCAATGAAGTACTACCACACTTCGGACATACCACTGCCTTCAGACCGAAGGCATTTATGAGCAGGGTAGGCTTTTTCAGTGCCAACCTCAGTTGACGGGGCATAGCACTCGTCAACCTTGACCTTAAGTGGGTGGCCACAGTGTTGGCAGTAATCCGATGCTCTACCTTCGATCCTTGCTTTCGGACAGTGTACCAGCCCCTGAGATCCAACCGGAGCCAGCGTTTCTGTCCATTGGTATAGGTCATTTCGAGACCTCCGCAGACAATAGTCTCTCTCATGAGACGGAACATCTTCCCCTTTAACGTCTCTTCGGACTCCATTACATTTCCTCCCTGTTCCATGAGCACTACAGAGATAAAGGACGTACCAAAGTATATCAGATCTAGCCTGTTATGACAATACGCCTGATGTCTAACTTGCGGTGCTCCAAATTTCTCAGTACTATTTATGAGTAAGCGTGTTAGCTTGCACCGTAATCAAAATCGCTTTACACTAGGCTAGTAGGAGGGTAATGGTCAATTTCGGAACTCATCAATCGACACGACGTTTATTTGCGTTGTTTTTTATTATCGCCTTCTTAGTCGTGAGCTTGCTCTACTTCTTAGGCATTCGTCCACAGGCTAGTGAAATTGGTGTTGCTCTGGAGTCTCGCACCGGCACCCTGAGAGATGCGGGTGTTGCAGCGCCGAAATATTTTTATTTGCACACTGATGCCGGTGACGTGTTAACCACCGGTGTCTCTGAAGATATTATCACCCAGCTTAAATCGTACGTCGGTGACGGAGAGATTACCGTTCAAGGGCAACTTCAACCTCCCAGCCGGCGCCCAAGTCTTTTTGTACCACAACCTATTTTCGTTGTCTCAACTATTTCGCCACCCTCCGTCAGCTCTGTTCCCTGCAGCATAGTCGATGGAAAAGTTGACGTTATGTATCTTGTTGATGCGTCCGGAACTATGGACGACAAACCTGATGGGCTTGCCGGAGCCGTATTCGACGACCGTAACCGACCAGATCATCTCATTTCTTCAATCGCCAATGCCTCCAAAGCCAAATTACGCCAGGATAGTGATCGTTTAGGGATTGCAACTTTTTCAAGCCCATCAAAAATAGCTAATCCCTTTAGTGATAACTTAGCCGCCATAACGACAGCAATGGGAGTTATTAAATACTCCGCCGATGGTTCGGTAATTGGTCAAGGCCTGCAAACCGTTTCACAATATGCTCAAAGCAGCCGTCGCGATGCGTCAACGCCGGTGATTGTTGTTATCCTGACTGACAGCCAGAGCAATGCAGATGCGGCGGCAATTCAGCTTGCCAGACAGGATCATCAGGATCGTAACGTGAGTTATTATGGCATCGCCTTAGGAGGCGACAATACTAATCTGCGCAATGTAGTTGAGTCAGGGGGCGGGAAATACTTCACCGTCTCGGATCATGACAAAGTTGATGGCGTAGTCGGTCAACTCTTTGATTCTGTTGATTCAGATTATGCTAACTGTGTTAGTTTGGAATTGGAATCGTCCAAACCCCGTATTCGAACCAAAGGTGGACAGATCGACTTAGTTTATCAATATAAGAACAATTCACGACATGAAATAAAAGAAGCAACTATCACCCATACGCTTCCCGTTGGATTAGATACATTACAGGACCAAGGTACTGTTTCAATCTTTGTCGGCACGCTTCAGCCTGGTGAGAGTGGCACAAAACAAGTTACCGTTAAGGCAAGTCAGTGAGGACTTCTATGAAATGGGATATACAACGCTCAATTAATCGATTTGGCCGACGTAAAGTCGTATTCACCATCAGTACATCTCTGATCGCGATTGCTTTTTTGGGCGCATTAGTTGGCATATTTACCGGGAAGTTTCGTCCGTTTGCGGCGGAAGTCAGCATAAATGCTCCGTCGGTGCCGATTGTGGCGAATCACCTTGTGGTTCCACCGGCAGCATTGGACTATCGGTTATCTGATGGCAAAAAAGGATCGGCTTTTTCAAACTTTATTGACCTTTTGACTGGTTCAAAGCCAGAAGGCGTCATCCAGCTGCAGGGAATTAAAAAGAGTGATGATACGGAAGCAAACTTGTATCAATCTGGTACCGTGTCGATAAAAGACAGCAACAATAACGCAGTGTTATCTTCTCCCGTGACTTGGAGTGCACATGGCTTTGCAGACAACAACAAACTCCGCGTAACCTTTGATAATCAGGCCCTCTTAGACTCTCTCGACCAGCAGACGAACGGTTTCCCCCTGACCTTCACCATCAAACCAGATGATTATTTAGCTGTGTCGGTTAAAAATGTGACCAATTTGGATCAGCCGCTCGATTTCCCCCAGGCTTTAGTAGGCGACTTCAAGAACGATAATGTCATTAACGAGGCCGATTATGCAGTTTGGTCCGCTAACTTCAACAAAGAGGTTACAGCAGAAACAACCCGATTCGATCTGAATAAAGATGGCAAAATTGATGAAGGCGACTTTGCCTTGGCCTTTACCGATAACTTCGGCAAATCAGGCGACAGTCTCTAGGAATATCATGAAAACCTTCTTAAAATCAGTTTCCCATCTCCTTATCGCCCTTCTTACAACGTTAAGCTTCGTGTCAGTAACTTTGGCTGCGCCAAACGCGACACTATCACTGAGTGCTAGCGCGACGTCCGTCAATCAAGATCAAACTGCTAAGATTTCTGTTGATGTTAGTACGAGCGAGTTTAGCGCCGGCAGTATTCGAGTTAAATTAAAATATGACTCGGCGATTCTTGAATATCAATCATATGATGACTCAGGCAGTGCTTTTGATACCAAATTAAGCAGTAGCACTTCCACACCCGGAGTGTTTACGATGTCCCGAGGCCGAACTGGTGACGGGCTGAGTGGATCTGGTCGTGTTATCGACATTACCTTTAAAGCGAAAGCTACCGGAACGGCTTTAATCAGCTTTGATCCTGATTCGCATATCTGGGAATCGGGCACTGGTGATGAAAAATCATTAAACACTGGGGCTACCGCTTCCATAGCCGTTACGGCTAATTCATCATCTTCCTCAAGTAGCTCCTCATCGAGTAGTTCATCGTCATCATCTTCCTCAAATAGTTCGAGTACTAGTTCAACGGCTACCGCCAAACCAACGACGAAATCGACCACCAAGTCGGTAACGAAAGTCACGGCAAAACCTACAACTACTCCAGTCGTAGCCAAACCAGTTGCCACACCGACTCCTTCATCCACGTCAGCTGCAACGGCAACTCCTAAAGTAGATATCAGCCCAACGCAGTCTACTGTTACGGTCAGTGATATTACGGCGGTGGCTGATGGGGTAGATACTATTACAATCACGACTATTGTCCGAAGTTCGGATGGAACAATCGTCTCTGACGCGACGCCAACTATTAGTGGGTTTCGCGGCAATGATTCGGCATCCGCGTTTGAGTTTGATAGCACAACT
>JBGPML010000012.1:0-16093 GCA_041486955.1 Patescibacteria group bacterium | reverse complement strand
TTGTTGGATCTGCTGAATGTTTTTCGAGCAGTTTATCATATTCTGCTGTTGCGATGGCGCCATCGGCATCAACAAAACCAATGTAATCGATTTGTTCTGACACTGCTTTAAGCCCAGCGATAATTGCCCCGCCCTTGCCGATGGCCTGTTCTATATTTGACACAATAATTCTCGGATCTTCGACTGACAAGTTTCGAGCAATATCGACCGTCGCATCATTGGTATTGTTGACGACAACGTGAAATCGACTCGCGTCATGACGGTAGAACCGACTATATGATTCCAACAGGGGTCCAATGTTCTTTTCCTCGTTATGGGCTGGTACAATAAGATACAGGGGTAAAGCGGCAGCATCAGGTGTCGACATAGTATGTTTATAGTAACGAAAGAAGGAGAAAACACAATGTTCGCACTCGGGCTTCTTGCAGGTGGTACGTATGGTGGTTATTGGCTGACACGATGGTTTCACCCTGGTTTACGTGTTTACGAACAATGGTTATTTGCCTTCGTCGTCGGGATTATCACTCAAGCCTACGTTGGATTAGGGTTAAGTTATCTTTGGGGTTTTAACAAAACAAGTCAACTTATTGCCGTTGCTATAAGCCTCACGGTCGGATTTTTATGTCAACGATTTACAAAAAAGAGTGACCCCTTAGACGATGAGTATGAAGGCAAGCCAATCTATTGGTTATTGATTCTTCTTGGCGCACTATTGCTGTTTATTGGCGCAACAACATTGACTAAACAGTCTGATGGAACAATTTGGATTAATAATGCCCATAATTATGCCGATATTCGACTTCATATAGACTATATTAATAACTTTATCTCCGGCCAAAACATTCCGATGGAAAATCCAATTTTCAGCGGGACATCACCATCATATCCCTTTTTAATTGATTTCTTTACCGCCCAGTTAGTCGTGTTAGGTTTGCCGATCATATTAGCGATCAATCTTGTTTCCATTTTGTTTCTCATCGCTCTCGCCGGCAGCTTATACTGCTTAAGCAATCGAGTTATTCCTAATCAGCGCGTGGCGTCACTGGCGGCGTTCCTCTTGTTCACTAACGGGGGACTTGGATTTTTTACACATTTTCTACAAGAACTCAGAACCGCAAGCTGGCACCTGGGATTTTTCCTGCAATCCCCGCATGACTATAGCCTTTACCAAGACGCCGGCTACTATTTAGGTAATGTTATTATTACGTTTTTCAATCCACAACGATCCCTATTATTTGGATTTACACTTGTCATGCTGATTCTGGCCGAACTCTACCGTGTTCGTCTGACGGATAGACTCAGACGCTACTTATTTATCGGAATCCTTATTGCATTTCTGCCGCTCGTCCATACCTCAAGTCTATTGATTGTGGCTCTATTCTTGCCATTCTTTTTCATTCGTGATCTCCTGGCCAGCCCGAAAGATCTCTCCCAACTTGTGAAGCGGTGGGGAATTCTGCTTATTCCGCTGGCTACATTTGGATTGTTTCTCATTCATATCTTCATCAGTCAAGCTGGTTCACTTTTGTCCTATTTACGCTTTCAACCCGGCTGGATCAGCCATCAACCATCTCAATTCATCTTTTGGCTCAACAATGCCGGTATTGCTATTATTACAGTAGTCGTGGCGATAGTTTTACTTCGGAAAACGAACCGTCAAGCCGCGGCATTTCTTGCATATAGTTTTGTGCTTTTTCTGTTCGCTAATTTAATCATCACCCAACCATGGGACTTTGATAATGCGAAATATCTGATCTATTGGTACGCAATTTGTTGCATAGGCTTAGGATACGTCGTCATGCAACTTTGGTCTGAACATGTTAAGTCACTCGCAATTCTGTTAGGATTTTGTCTTTCGATTACCGGCGCCCTTGATCTGATGCGTCGCATGGATATCACTCATAATTGGTATCCCATTATTTCGGATGCAGATTTACAACAAGCTGCGGCCGTGGCCAAAGTAATCCCGCCACAAAGCCGCGTCTTATCGATAGGTGATAAACTTGACCCGATTACAACCAATGTCGGCCGTCGCTTTGTGTTTGGAGATGATGCATGGCTATGGTCACACGGTATCAAAGGCTATAAAGAACGTTCCGAGCAAGTCCATATGATTTATCGGGGAGATGCCCAGGCTGAATCCTTAATCAAGAAATTAGGCGTCGATTATATTATTATTTCCGATTTTGAACGAGAGCGGGAAAATTCACTCAACGAAACGTTTTTTACCAGTCGGTACACGCCAGTCTATTCTGATACAACCAACCTGGTAGTTTACAAAGTAAACAAATAATTACGATCCTTCATGTCCCAAGGTAAAGCCGTCGCCGTACTTGGGAGTAAATACCTTAATCTTTAATTCATCAACGAAAATTTTTGACAGAGTCTGTCTGGCATCATCATCACCATGATTCAAAAAAATCACTTTCGGCTTCTGCGGCATAGTTTTCAACCAAGTTACCAGTTGCCCCTGATCCATATGGGAAGAAAAGGCATGGGTGGCGAGAACCTTAGCATTGACATCGATTTTTTCGCCGTGAATCGTGACCGTGCGGGCACCCTCTAACAATTGACGACCCAATGTCCCTTCTACTTGATGTCCAACAATCATCAGTCGAGTTGTCACCAGCGGTAAATAGCGTTTAAGGTGATGCAGAATCCGACCACCATGCATCATGCCACTTCCGGCAATAATCAGTTTCGGCGGATCGACTTCGTTAATCATTTTGGATTGATCGGATGTCTCGGTAAAGGTTAAATGGGGGAATTGAAGAACTGAATGATCGCTCTCTTTCGCTTCAATCTGCTTAATATCATTGTTAAAGTATTTGTCATATTTTTCATAAACCCGACAAATTTTAATGCCAAGTGGCCCGTCAAGATAGGCCGATAAATCTGGAATACGATGGTTAGCTAATGCTTCATCAATAACCGTAATAAGTTCTTGGGTCCGCTCCAATGAAAATGCCGGGATGAGTAATACTCCGTTGTCGCGAACCGTATCACGAATAGCCTGTTCAACGATTTTCCGACCTTCTTCAATTGGGCCATGTGATTTATCACCATAGGTAGATTCCAGAATCATGGCATCGGCCTGTGGTAAGTCTTCCGCTTGCTCCAATAACGGCACGGGATAATTTCCAATATCACCAGAAAAAATAGCGGATTTTCCGTCACCCTTAATTTCAATAAAGCTTGAGCCTAAAACATGACCGGCATTATGTAGTGAGACAGTGACTCCGGGCGCCACGATGACAGCTTTATCATAAGGGATTGGCATAAATCGACTGACCGCCTCAACCACGTCTTCCTCTGTATAGAGCGGTGGATGGTTTTCTCGCTCGGCTGAGTCAGCCATAATTCCAGCTGAATCAAGCATAATAAGGGCGGCTAAATCTCGTGTCGCATCAGTCGCGTAAATTTTTCCCTTAAAACCTTGATTAATGAGTTTCGGTAACCGGCCGCAATGGTCAAGATGGGCATGGGTTAAAATTACCGCATCGACATCCTCGGGTTTAAAAGGAAACGGGTCAAAATTACGATCTTCCGCGTATTTGCCACCTTGAAATAGCCCGCAATCAATCAGTAAGGTTGAGTTCTCTATATCTAGCTTCGTACAGGAGCCGGTGACTTCGCCGGCCGCCCCACAGAACTGTAAATGCATGAATCTATCGTAACATATAACTCGGGGGTCTAGAATTTTACACGCTTTCGGAAATATGTCATCCTATTTAAAGATATGAACGAGTTTGAAGGAGGATTTTGAATATGGACGAGTCCCAACACATGACACCACCTAGCCAGCCAGAAACGTATTCGCCAAAACAATCGATCTGGAAAGATCCAAAAAAGCGATGGTGGCTCATCGGCGGGCTCAGCACGCTTGTTGCACTGGTCGCCGGTGGTGCAATTTATGCTGCCACGCGTACAACCATGTCGATTTCGAATACTCCAACGGTGGCCACTCCGATTACCCCAACTCCTACTCCTGCTCAAGCCTACTCGAAGCTCGATGGCATGCTCGTCACTTCTGAAGAGGCATTACGTCATCCGTTAGCCGTTATGATTGAGAATCATACCTTGGCTCGACCGCAATCGGGTCTTGGGAGTGCCAGTATTGTGTATGAATCTATTGTTGAAGGTGGTATCACCCGTTATATGGCTGTTTTTGACCATACCTTGCCAGAGAAGGTTGGGCCCGTTCGTTCCGCTCGCACTCAATTTATTGACTTTGCCGAAGAATTTCAGCCAGTCTCTGCCTACTACGCCCATGTCGGTGGCTCAATCGAAGGCTTAGCCCAGGTTAAGGGTGACAACATTTATGATCTCGATCAGGGTGGAATTGGTGAAAAAGCCTTTCATCGATTTCCTAAGCTCGGATTGCCGACGGAACACACCATGTACGGTTTCCCAACCAAATTGTATGACGTAGCGAAAGAAAGAGGTTATAAAACTGAATCAACCGTGACATCTTGGAAATTTAAGGAAGATGAAGCTGCTTCAACCCGACCCGATTCACAAACCATTACCATTCCGTTTAGCAGTGCGTTGTATGAGGTTAAATATAACTACGACAAAGGTTCAAATAGCTACAAGAGGGTGCTTGGGGGGACTGACCATAAAGATGTTTTAACGGGGAATCAATTAAGTCCGCGCAATGTCATTGTTCAGTTTGCAGCATATGCGCCGGCACCTAACAGCAAAAAGGGTGTTCAGATGGTTACATTAGTCGGTGAGGGAACGGCTAAAATTTTCCGTGACGGCAAAACAATTGAAGCCAAGTGGAAGAAGACGAAGAAGAGTGAACGCACCATTTATACTGATGCGGCATCAGGTGCAGAAATCGAATTCAATCGCGGTCAGATTTGGATTGAAGTTCCCAAAACCGGCACCACCATCACAGTAAAATAGGCGCTCTGAATTGTCTTCTTGCGACGTCAAAGCATGCGAGCCTCATTCACCGTACCAACTAGTACGACTCATTTCATTTCTCGGCTTTTCCTAGCAATAATTTCAATTGAGAACGCCTGAATACTAAATGATAGACTTTTCAATTTACTGCTATTTCAAGGCAATGCTGAGTATTGAAGCGAGATGTACATGGAAGTACATTGAGCGAGAAACGGAAGCGTTAACGCCGAAAGAGCTCAAATTGGAAAGTTTAAACAAAACAAAAAGATCCCAGTTAAGGGATCTTTTTGTTTTAGAGATGAGCCATCTGCTTTACTTGCGCCACGTATCGAGCCGAGTGGTTATAGGCATAAAGAGCCTTACTATAATCACCTTGGTTAGCCCCATTGGCGGCTAACAGTTTTGCAGCACCGAATAAAGCGTCGCGGGCGTCGAAGACGTTCTTAACGCCGTCGCCGTTACCGTCATGCGCATATTTATTCCAGGTCCCTGAGACAAACTGCAGAGGACCTTTCGCGCCAGCATGGCTTTGTACCGTAGTACAGAACTGTTTTCCAGATTCAATCTGCCATACCGCAGCAAGCAGCTGGGTCGGAATGTTATAGGTTGAAGCGGCTTTGCCGGCCCAATCCCATTTTTCCGAGTCACTTACTTTGCTGTTACACGCAGACGGAGTTTCGTTCATAACTTGCGCCGTTTGACGCGCTTTTTCACGAGCCGCAGATTCAGCGGCTATCCGAGCAGCTTGTTCAGCGGCTTGGTGTCGTTCAGCCTCTTGTTTGGCTACTTCTTCGTCATAGCGTGAAGGTACTTTTTCAATCGTCACAACCTGATCACGAGCGGTTAAAAGCTCAGGTGATCGATCGGCTAAGACCAGTTCAGTGTGCCACGTTTTCGGGGTGGCAGGAATAGTCGTAGGTTGATTCACAAGAAGAGTGACTGGCAAGAGAGCGATAAACATCGTCCCGGCCAAAATCTTCTTGGTCTCAAGCCGAATGGTTCCCTCCTTAACCCTCCGAAACAGAAGTTTCATAGGTTAAGGAATTCACATCCTTTCTGTCCAACTCAATGTATGAGTTGGGTAGATTATTCGACCACTCCGGTCCCGACTTGTCGGGACAATGCGGAGTTGGGAGACTAGATTATTCTCTCAACTCAGCATTTGGTTGGTGTTGTTAAGGTAAGATGAAATAAATTATACCAAATAAGGGTAAGTTTGTCAATCATCTAACAGGGACAGTTTTTGAATAAAAAAATGCTCCCGTGTCGAATAGGAAGTAATATACGGCAGTATATGGACACGAGAGCAAAGCAGTGTTGTGAACATCTCGGAAGAGAAATTCATCGGCTTATCAATAATGCATCAAACACCGTGATTCGTCAACTCTAGCAGACCGAACATTTCCCGAACATGTGCTATAGTGGGCCCATGGATTTGTTCTCACAATCAAACGCTGAAATTGAAGCGAAAATTGCTCCCTTAGCTGAACGGATGCGCCCCAAAACTTTGGACGACTTTGTTGGCCAACCTCACCTTCTTGGGAAAAACCAGCCGCTACGGGCGGCGATTGAACACGGCACGCTTGGCAGTGCAATTTTTTGGGGGACGCCCGGTTGCGGCAAAACCACCTTAGCCCACATTATTGCGACCCGAACAGATGCCGAATATGCCGAACTATCGGCGGTTATTGCCGGCGTGAAAGAAGTACGAGAAGTGATTGAACGAGCGAAAGGTTTACTGCGGCTTAATGGTAAACGAACGCTTCTTTTTGTTGATGAGATTCATCGTTTCAATAAAGCCCAACAGGATGCGTTTTTGCCCCACGTTGAACGAGGAACGATTATGCTTATCGGGGCCACGACGGAGAATCCAGGATTTGAAGTTAATGCACCTCTCATTTCACGCATGAAAGTATATCATTTTGACCCACTTTCAACCGAAGACGTCGTAACTCTGTTGGGGCACGCACAAACCCTTTATCCAAAACATACCTTTGACCCTAAAGCGATTCATCACATGGCCCAACAGGCCAATGGGGACGCCCGAAGCGCCTATAATGCCATGGAACTCGCCACAGAGCTGGGACGAAAAATAACCCTCGCAACCGCTGAATCGGCGAGCCAACGAAAAGCTTTGTATTATGATAAAAAAGGCGATAATCACTACGATACGATTTCCGCCTTTATTAAGAGTATGCGCGGTGGGAGCGTTGATGGAGCAATGTACTACATGGCCCGGATGTTAAAGGCGGGTGAAGACCCGATGTTTATTGCCAGACGAATGGTTATTTTTGCCAGTGAAGACATTGCCAACGCCGATCCATTTGCCATTGTGTTGGCTACAAACATCATGCAAGCTGTACACATGATCGGCATGCCCGAGGCTCAGCTTGTCTTAGCCCAAAGTGTCGCGTATCTCAGTAATGCACCTAAAAGTACCGCGCCGATGGATGCTTTATTTGCCGCCTACCATGACATTGATGCCGAACCGATTGCTCCTGTGCCCATTCATCTGCGAAACGCTGTCAATAAAGTCATGAAAGAACTTGGGGCGGGGCAGGGTTACATTCGCTACGAACATCAGAATCAAAAAAAATTTAAAAAACAGCAATTTTTACCAGATGTAATTAAACATCACACCTATTATGACGCCTCCGCCGACCGACAACCAAAATCCAAACAACCTAGTTCGTGACCAAGCCTGGCTGGAACATCAGCTTCAAGCTATTTGGCACAACCATTTTTACGATGTTGCTCGCCTTAATACCGTCACCATCAAGTGGGGTAAAAACAGTCGAACGCGCTTGGGAACGATTTCGATCAAGGCGAAGCATCCGATTACCGGCTCACCTGCAATTTCTGAGATTCGTATCAATCCGCTGCTTCAAAACCCAAATGTCCCACCAACCGTGGTTTGGCAGACGATTGCCCATGAATTAGCCCACTATTCCCATGGATATTGTAGTCCTCACCCTAAAAAATATGCTCATCCACACCGTGGTAATGTGATAGAAAAAGAGTTGCGGGGACGTAATTTAAGCACTACCCACGATCACGCTGAATCGTGGCTGAAAGAACACTGGCACGCCTATGTTGCAGCCTCTGTCGGACCAAAACGCCAACGAGCACGAACAAGAAGGAGCTATTATGTCCACACCCAACCCGTGTCTATTCTGTCGCATCTCCGAAAAATCGCTTCCCGCCGACGTCGTTTGGGAAGATGACGACATAGTTGTCTTTAAAGACATCCACCCTAAGGCGCCAATCCACTTATTAATCATTCCAAAAAAACATATCAAATCGCTCGCAGATGCTGATGATAATGATGAAGCCATTCTGGGCAAGCTTTTGTTAACAGTCAAAAATATGGCGGCGAAGTTGGGGATTGAAGCGAGTGGTTATCGAACGATAATCAACACCCGTTCGCACGGCGGTCAGGAAATTGACCATTTGCATATCCATTTATTAGGCGGGGAACCATTGGGTCCAATGCGGAGTCGGTAAAAAAATTAGTCCCTTCTCGCTCCTGCGGGGAAAGGACTAACTTGTGCGTGAAACTATCGCTTCGTTTCGTCAGTGACCAAAATCAGTCGATACGGATGGGATTTTCCTCGTCCTCGTTAAGCCGAGTATCACGGGCTGCCTCATCCTCATCTTGCGTGATGCGGCGAACTTGACGTCGGCCATCAGTGGTCTTCCGAGAGGGGATCGCCTCTCGGATTAACTGCTGCAGATCCCTAGGGTCTGAACGATCGAGTACTGGCATCGTTTTCCTCCATCAGGCGACAGGTCGGTCAGAGACGATGCAACAATTTTTACGCAAATATATACACAATGCAAGACTCGCACGTTTTCTCTTTCCATAACTCCTTCGATCTGCTAGAATAGACTTATTAAACTGATTTAGTTTAATCCATGAAAGTAGGTGATTGTTTTCGTTATGGAACCAAGAAGACGCGATCGAGAAAGTTTTGAAGTAATTCTCCGACGTTTCTTCCGTGAAGTCCAACAAAGTGCTGTTTTGACTGAAGCCAAAAAGCAGCGTTTCTTTGAAAAAGACCGGTCTCGTAAGCTCAAACGAGTAATTGCTCAGCGCAAAGCTACGCGCAAGCGTGCCGCTCGAGGGTATTAATACAATTAGAGGAATAAATTTTTATGACTCTGCTTGAACGAATCGACCAGGACTATATTACGGCATTGAAACAACGGGAAGCTCTTAAGGTGGATGTCCTCCGCCTTATTAAGAGTTCCCTCAAAAATGAAGCTATCAAACTTGGTGGATTAGGAACAGAATTAACTGATCAACAGATAATGTCAGTAATAAACCGTGAAGTCAAACAGCGCAATGATTCAATTGAACAGTATAAAGCTGGTGGCCGCCCAGAGTTAGCGGCCAAAGAGCAAGAAGAAGTAACCATTTTAAATCACTATTTACCCCAAGCAATTGGTGAAGATGAATTGTCGAGAATTATCGATGACACACTCAACGAAACTGGCGCGAGTCAAAAAGTCGATATGGGGAAAGTTATGGGAGTGTTGAAGCAAAAGCTCACCAATCCCGCCGACGTCAGCCGCGCCGCCGGCATTGTCCAGCAACGCCTGCAGTAACCACGACGCATTAAGGGGGGCAACGATGGCAAAGTTTGTGTACTTTGGTCATTATTGGTTTCCAGGAGGACGAGGCAATGCTTATGTTACATTCGACCATCCGATCGAAACCGATGCAGATGTCTGGGAGTTCAAGCGGAGACTCGCACAAATCGTTGGGAAGCCTGAATTACTGCTCGTGAGTTATCAGATACTTGATACGGACGCAGATAATTATCTCCTGCCTAGTTCAGGGGAATGTGAATATGTGTATTTCATTAGCTATTACTATCAGAATCTTAATTCCTTCTAGTCCTTGGGCAATATTCACATAACGGTTCCAGATATCATCACTGATCTCCGCACAGTCAGAGCTGCTGAGCGACAGATAGCAGAATTAAACGGATTTCCAACGGTAAGCATTATTTTCTTCAATCTGCTCAGAATGGAAAGATGGGAGAGAAACCTCGGTGGCCGGAAGTAATGGATAGATTGCAAGTCGCGGATTTTCTTGGCATTCAACCGCGAACTGTCTTCAGATGGATTGCCAATGAGGGACTTCCCCATGCCAAAATCGGTGGATCCTTGAGATTCATAAGGCAAAATGTTTTGGAATGGCTCGATGCCATCGAAAAACGCTGTACCGACGAGGCTAAACTAAATTGGGAAGAAAAACAGCAGAGAGAAAGCCGTCATGCTCAATACTGCTAGTCAACAAACAATCACTTTCAAAAACCGGTCAGATTTCTCCGACCGGTTTCGCTTTATATTAGACTATCTACTTCTTGTCAGGCGAGAAGGCTTTGAGGGCTTCCTGAACAGTAGTCATAAACTGGGCCGGGAAGATAATCGTCGAGTTCTTTTCGACACTGATTTCCGCCATAGTTTGCAATGTTCGAAGCTGTAACGCAACGGGATGCTTGGTCATAACATCGGCAGCCTGTCCCAATTTTTCCGACGCCTGTAATTCACCTTCAGCCGCAACAATTTTGGCGCGGCGCTCGCGTTCGGCTTCGGCCTCTTTGGCCATGGCCCGCTGCATGTTTTCGGGCAGTGTAATATCCTTAATTTCCACAATCGTCACCTGGACACCCCATGGTTCGGTGTGCGTATCGATAACATTTTTAATTTTAGTGTTAATATCAGCCGTCGTCGAAAGCACTTGGTCGAGATAAAACTGACCAACGACATTCCGAACCGTCGTTTGGCTGATTTGATTAACGGCGTAGGCAATATCTTCAACCGCGATGACCGATTTTTTGGGATCGATGATGTGAAAGTAGGCCACAGCGGCGATGTCAATCGAAACATTATCTTTGGTAATAATCTTTTGTGATTGAATGTCCATCGTGACGGTGCGTAGGGACGTTCGAACCATCTTTTCGAGAATGGGAATAACATAGACCAATCCGGGTCCTTTGACGGAGCGATATTTACCGAGAAAAAATATCACGCCGCGTTCGTATTCTTTTAAAACACGTAGTCCAGTTAACAGCAAAGCCACTAAGATTAATAAAATGATTTGAAATGTGTTCATATATACCTCTTAGGCGATGATACGCCTAATTTGTTCGAACTGTCAAGTGATTAAATAAAGTAAGACCCCGGCGCGACTGCCGAGGTCTAGGAGGGAACACAAGCCTGCTCAAGCCCGTGTTTACTTAATTGTAACAGCTTTATGACGATGCTTCCATCGCTATAGGAGTGGGGGACACAAGATTGAAAAAGCCTGATTTGCAAACTCCACCGCCTTTTCAACAATCAGCTCATCTTGAGCGTTTCTGACGCCACTTTCGACATCGACGCTCAATCCGGGGAATTCCTCGATGAGCGGCTGAAGGCGATAAAAGTTTTCGACCGTCAACCCGCCGGCCACGCCGATTACGACGTTGCTACCGAAAGCCCGCCGGATATGACCAAGACAATAACCTGCCTCATCAATATCCAGATCCTTGCCACGACCGCCGCTGGAGTCATACAGCACCGCGTCGATTACCCCAGATTCAATGTAGGGCGTGAGCTGCGACACAAGGTGGCCACCAGCGATCCGTTCACCTGGAGCCTTTCTCACCAGATCGAGGGCATCTCTTCCCAATTGAAGGATAAGACGGACCTCAAGTCGTCTGCTTTGCTTTTCTTCAGCGTATTGTCGATAAAAATCTCGGAAATGGCTGAGGTCTTGGAGGCCTGGCCATGCCACGTTGACTTGAAAGGCATGTGGGAAGTGTTCACTCTCCCTCATGTATCTCTGAAGCTGCGCTCCCACTCTTGACATATTAGGCGTATAGAAGTGGACAACATCGTAAACACCAGCCCTTGCTTGCCCGAAAATCTGGCGGTGGTTGCGAATCCGAGGATAACGATTCGGATGGTCATTTTGACCATCATTGAGCATCATGTCGCTTGTCAGAACACCAAGCGCGAGGTTGTGCGTATGATGTTCAGGTTTTACTACATGTTGACGGAGCGTTTGGCCATGCCAAGCCTGAGACAGGCCTGAAATACTGACGTACGGCCGCATTTTTCTTTTCTCCTTTTTGAAGGTACCGAGCTTCCTTCGAGCACTGTAACAAACATACATACAATTGCCAATTCTAAGTCAAGAGCAGTCGACTGACAGCTCTTGTTTTTTTATGGTTCGCTTGAATCAAAGCCTATATTCCATTAGATTACATATATGATTCGCTATCAAATAGTCAATGCGACTTCTCATACGGTCGACAAAAAAGCCATCGAAGCCGGTCTGTTAGCAGCCGAAAAAAAACTCGGGGATTTAGGGGAGAGACATATCGTGATAGAATTTGTTACCCCGGGTGAATCGAAGAAGTTGAATAGTAAACTCCGGAACAAACATGAACCGACTGATATTATTAGCTTGAGTAGTATGGAAACAAGAGTGGGGGAACAAGTCGTAACGGAAAATAAAGACGGGTCGATCGATTTCGACATTAAGCAAGACAAATACATTGCAAACGATTGGCCGATTTTAGGTCAACTTGTGATCTGTTTTGAATGTGTCGAAGCCAACGCCAAACATGCTGGACAGCCTGTATCTCGTGAATTAGAATGGATTATAGAGCATGGAATGCTCCACGTTATGGGTTTTCATCATGACGACGATAAATAGCTGACGGAGGGAATCGCTGGTAATGCAACGCCCCGGGAACCACATCTCAGTTGGTCTCGATATTGGGACATCCAAAATCGCTTTTTGTATTGGGACAATCCAAGAGGGTATCCCAACCATTTTGGGTATGAGCCGCTCAGCCTCCGCCGGGATTCGTAAAGGTGTAGTGTCTGATATTGAAGAAACTATTAGTGCACTATCCGGCGCGTTAGCGACAGCTGAGCGGATCGCCGGAACGGCTATCCATTCGGTAACCGTCGGTATCGAAGGCACCCATATTACAACCACCAACTCCAAAGGTGTAGTCGCGGTAAATCGCCCTAATTCAGAAATTTCAGCTGAAGATACTGCCCGGGCGATAGAAGCAGCCCGCGCGGTAGCCTTACCCCCCAATCACGAAATTTTACATGTATTACCGAAACTATTTAGTGTTGATGGACTGGAAGGGGTTAAAGATCCAGTCGGAATGGTCGGCATTCGTTTAGAAGTCGATGCTTATATTATTGGTGCTTCATCAGCGGCCATCCGTAATTTAAGCCGTATCATTATCGCGGCTGGCTTACGAATCGAAAATATTGTTTTTGCCCCTTTGGCTGCCGCTAATGCTGTCTTGGATAAAGCCCAGCGCGAAAATGGGGTTATTCTGGTTGATTTTGGCGCCTCAACAACTTCCCTCATCGTCTTTGAAGAAGGCGACATTATCCACGCCAACGTTCTACCTATTGGATCGAGCCACATTACTAACGATATCGCCATCGGACTACGAACTAATTTAGAAATTGCCGAACGCATTAAGCAAGAGTATGCCTATGCCTTATCAAGCGAAGTCAGCGACAATGCGATTATCGAATTGTCTGAGTTTAACCCGAATGAAGAAGGATCAACCAAACAGAAATATATCTGCGAAATTGTAGAAGCCCGCTTAGGTGAAATCTTTTCCATGATTCGAGATGAGCTTCGGATTATCGGTAAAGACGGCATGCTGCCAGCCGGTATTGTGTTCACTGGCGGGGGAGCACGGTTAGCTGGCCTCACTGAAGCTGGCAAGGAAATTTTGAAATTACCAGCTCAGGTGGGCACGCCATTATCAACGATAAGTGGCATGATTGACAAGTTGGATGATCCACTTTATGCTACAAGCGTCGGTTTAATGCTAAACGGACTGGTTCCGTCTCGAGAAGATTCGAGAGGATCTTCGTTTGGTGCGATCGATCAACAAATGAATTCCATTTTTGATAAGGCCAAAGGAATTTTAAAAAATCTTTTTTGAGAATAACCGGGAAACACTCGGCGTATATATCATGTCCTAGGAGGGATTGACCATATAACTGAATTCTGATACTTCATAAGGTATTAGATGATAAAGGAGTCGTATACATGGACAAAGCCCCCCAAATAGAAACCTTCGCCACGATTAAAGTCGTTGGCTGTGGTGGAAGTGGGTGTAATGCTATTCGTCGTATGATTGCGGCTAAGGTTAGGGGCGTTGAATTTATTGCGATTAACACGGACGCCCAAGCATTATTGCATAACGAAGCACCGGTAAAGGTGCAAATCGGCAAAGAGCTTACCCGCGGCCTTGGCGCCGGGGGCGATTTAGAAATTGGGGCCAAAGGCGCTGAAGAAGATAAAAACGAAATCTATGAGGTCCTCAAAGGGGCTGATATGATTTTCGTTACGTATGGTGCTGGAGGAGGTACCGGTACCGGCGCTGGCCCGGTTGTTGCCACAATTGCCAAAGAATTGGGGGCGCTGACCGTTGGAGTGGTAACCAAACCATTTTCATTTGAAGGGCTGCGCCGTAAAAAAATTGCCGAGTTGGGGATTGAAGAATTAAAAGATAAAGTCGATACCCTCATCACTATTCCAAATGACCGTTTATTACAAGTTATCGATAAAAAAACCTCCTTAGGCGATGCGTTTGCCATTGTTGACGATGTGTTGCGTCAGGGTGTGCAAGGCATTTCTGACTTAATTACCATGCATGGGATTGTGAACGTTGACTTTGCCGATGTCCGCTCGATCATGAAAGACGCCGGAAGCGCGTTGATGGGGATTGGCCGCGCTAGTGGCGACAACCGAGCGATTGAAGCAGCTCGATTAGCGATTGATAATCCACTCCTCGATATTTCCATCGAAGGGGCCAAAGGGATTCTGTTTAATATTACTGGCGGTCCCGATATGTCGATGTATGAAATTGACGAAGCCGCTAAAGCGATTACTGAAGCCGCCCACCCCGACGCCAACACTATCTTTGGAGCCCTAGTTGATGAAGCCATGAGTGGTGAAATAAAGATTACCGTTATTGCGACTGGTTTTGACGCCGATGAGCATCGCGATGCTCGCCGCCCGCAAATTCCGACCACTGCTGGCCAATCGCACCTAGGGAATATACCCAAAACACCATTACGTACTCTGGAACCTGAACCAGAAATTGATTTGACCCTCGAGGCTGTTGACGAAGATGATACGGAAGATTCGGAACTCGATGTGCCGGCCTTTATTCGCCGCAAGTTGAAGTAAAAATCAACTTCCGAAATTCGTGTCTTGCTGCGTCGAAATTTCCGTTCCTTTTTCACCGTGCGTAGATGTACGCCTCAATTCGCTACTCAATTTCTCCTTGCCATACATCGAATTGCGCAAGTTGAGATCTAAATAGGCCCCTTTAGCTCAGCGGATAGAGCGTCTGGTTCCGGTCAAGGTCGGGGGTTAGAATCCCTTCGGGAGCACCATTTTTAATACTTGGATGAGATTGATTAACATAGTATAATCAAAATGTCACTGGTAATCTTGCCAAACTAACCATGAAAGGCAATCATGGAACAGGTACAAGACCGCAGCATGCGCGAGATCATCATCTCAGGGAGAGTCGGAGGTAGGAACGAACAGAGAGTCGTCCGCTATACGGTGTCCACCGGAACTATTCCCGAGCGACCTTCAAGATTTGCTCGTGCACTTGCCCTGCCTGAGGACGAGACCCCGACCAAAGACAAAAACCGCCAGGGCCGACCTTAAGGGCCCATTTCCATACCGCATCACGGCGTCCGGGATCACACCGGACGCCGTATATTATTCTTTTTTGCGATGCTTTATAATCAGCCTATGATGATTCGGCTTATTTATACTGTTTTCTTGGGACTCTTATTAGCGTTATTCGTTGGTATGGGCATTGCTGCTTTCTATCCCGCCCCAAAGGCGCCGGAATATACAACCCTCCTCTCGGAACCGAAAGTTGCGCCCGTAACTGGTACTACCGTTTCTGAGCAAGAATCAGCCGAACAAAAAATTGCCCGTCAGGATTACGATAAGCAGCAAAAAGAATTCCAGGAGAAAAGTAAGACGTACAATCGTAACGTCTCAGTTATTGCCCTTGGGTTTGCCATTATCATGCTGATCGTCAGCCTCGTTGCGATGCAGTCGATCGACGTTATTGCTGATGGGATCTTACTCGGCGGGGTATTTAACCTT
>JBGPML010000011.1:0-18264 GCA_041486955.1 Patescibacteria group bacterium | reverse complement strand
CTGATTCAGTCGACGCTGTGCTGGTACGTTTGACAAGCCATACAGATGATCCGTAGTATGAATATATGTTAAAAAGAATTATGTCCGCCGTCGGTTTGGTTAGCGGGAAAAAAGGTAAAATTTCCCGTCGACGTATGAAAACTGTTAATAGGAAGGTTAAGGTTATTAAGGCGCGCGCTAAATCCTGCGAATTTTGCTAGTAGAGCATCCGAAGTCGGGCTCTTTCGTCGTCAAACCTTCCGAGACTCGCTCAACGTACCATCAGTACGTTTCACTCTGGTTCTCAGCTTTTCCTCGAAATAGCATCAACTGCGAATGCTCCCATGAATAACTTCAGGGATTTTTTGGGTTAAACCTGGTTTTTTGATACTATATATCTGCTATTCGGGCTGTAGCGCAGTTTGGCAGCGCGCATCGTTCGGGACGATGAGGCCGTGGGTTCAAATCCCACCAGCCCGACCAGTACGATATCGACTTTTTAGGTAAGTCGTTATTGTACTGATTACGAAGTGAAAGGGATTTGAAGGGTAGTCGACGCGAGTCCAGTGGACTAAAAGCAAACGAAGTTTGCGTCAGCGAGACACCCGGGCTCCGAAGGAGTAGCGATAGCGACGGGTGAGGAGAAATCCCACCAGCCCGACCACCCGGGACTTTCATGTCCGGAAAACTCAAAACAGAAACCCGCACATTATTGAGTAAATGTTAAGAATGTGATAGTATCAACCTACAAAGGAGGCACATCAGGTGACATAAGCGTCACCTCGAATAAAGATCTGATCAATCGGATTTTGACTGAAAGGCAAAGCTTATGTCGTGTATGACGTAATTTTTGCCTTTCATTTTTAGTTTTAAGGATAAATATGGTTGAAGAATTCAAACAATTAGGGGCGGCGGTTATCTCCGCATTTGGCGCAATAATTGTTGTGATGATTGCAGCATTTGGGGCTTACCTCACGGAGAGACGGCAACGACGACAAAATCTTTATGGTGAAGCCTACCGTGCCGCGCTCGCTTGGCAAGAAATGCTTTATAGGGTAAGGCGGCGAGCAGCAGGGCAGGAATCTGACCGAGCTTTAATTAACCGTTTCCATGAGTTACAAGAGAAAATTAACTATCATCAAGGGTGGATTGCGACTGAGTCGGTATGGCTAGGTCGGTCGTATGCTAAGTTAGTAGACGCAATCAACCGTAAAACAGCTGGTTTAATTCATGAAGCCTGGAAATCACCGGTGCGGGATTCTACAAACGGAACGCTTAATACCGATCAACATCCGACTATAGACAATGACTGCCGCCGATTTTTATTCGATGTGCGCTGCAGTCTTTCACTATGGCAATGGCCTAAGCTTTTCGTCATAGTGCGTAACATCTACTGGACACGGAGGGAAAAATGATCTTGGAAAAAGAATTCAATATGTTCATTGAGAATATTTCGCTTGGGGATAAACAGCGTGAACGGATCGATAGTGCAACCGAAGCTTTAACGAGCTATCTGGCCAATTATTACAAAATCTCCTCTGAAAAAATCTTTCTCCAAGGATCGTATCCAAACGAAACAGGAGTGAAACCGGCACCTAGTCAAAAAGACGGCGAGTATGATGTGGATCTCGTGGCAATTTGTGCGTCACCAGATGCTAGTTCTGACGAGGCGTTAAATGACCTTGAAGCCGCTCTTTCGAAAAGCGCTGATTATGTCCAAAAGATCGAAAAAGATAAACCTAAGAAACCTTGTGTGCGTTTACGCTATGCTGATGAAGCAATTGGTGGATTCCATGTTGATATTGTACCTGCTCGAGAATCGAAACAAGAGGGATTGCCTCTCGAAATCCCTCGGCGAGGCGAAGGATGGCATGGGTCAGCGCCTCAGGAGTATACTGAGTGGTGCCTAAACCAGGGAGATAAGTTTACGCGAACAGTCAAAATCTTTAAACGCTGGCGAGATGAAAACCAGGGTATCAAAAAGGAAATCAAATCGATCGTACTCCAAGTCCTCATTGCGCAAGAGTTATGTAACGACCCGAGTGATGCCGCTTGTTTCCTAGGAACACTGACAAACATTCAAGCATTTCTGACGGATTATACGGAAACACCGCCTACTATTTTGAACCCCGTACTGCCCGAAGAGAACTTAACTGAGCAATGGGATGCTGCAGAATATGAGGATTTTCGTAAGTCAGTAGATGAAGGGATTAAGTTAGCAAGACAGGCCTTCGATGAGCGAGACGCTAACCGTAGTGCAGAATTATGGCGTCAACTTTTTGGTGACTCCTTCCCTGCTTCCCCGAGAGAAGAATCAATCAGTGCTGCAGTCTCCTATACTCTTGCTGACACTATCCATCATGAAGATCCTTTGCAACGCTGGCGCTTTTCGGCGACGCCTGTGCCCTTGAAGATAAGAGCAACTATCCAAACAGTCTTTAGCAAATCTGTTCATCAAGGAAGAAAACCTTTCAACAGAGTTGAGCAAATTCCTGTTGCACAAGCTATTTCCTCAGGTGCGGTTGTGCCAACGTCAAAGAAAATTTACTATACCGCCGAGATCAATATACCTAAACCTTTCACGGTATTTTGGCAAGTCGTAAACACTGGCTCACATGCGGCCAGCTACGGCAAGCGAGGGCTACGTGGCAATATTTTTATGAGTGGCGATAAAGGCGGCAAACTTCTTCAAGAAGAATCAACTCTTTATCATGGATTGCATTGGATTGAGTGTTATATTGTCAAAGATGGTATCTGTATCGCTCATAGCGACCCCTTTTATATACAGATCGTACCGAAGACTGGCTAGTCGGGTTAAACCTTTGGTTCGAGTAATATTCTCACTATCAAACAGTTTGTTGACCTAACCTGAATTCAATCGGTAGAATCAGGTGCAGCATTTATGTGCATTAACGGATCCAACCACTCTAACAAGTGTTCGAAACAAGTTGCATCACCCCGACCAGAGCAGTGAACCCAATAAGTTGGGATTAGTGCCCTGTGTAAGAGCGATAATTCTTGAAGAATCGCTCTATTTATGGTATAAACGAGCTGATTTAAGTCAACGTCTGCAGTTTACTCGTTCCATAGCGCGCTGGATTGGCCAGCGCGCTGCGGCGACGAGGAGACATGATCATGGCAATGATCGTCGATCGTGAAGTAGCGGGATTCTGGCCGGTAGAAGCTTTCCAAAATGCCTATCAGTCAGAAGGATTTATATTAGGATGTGCCTGTTTGATGGATGGTGGTAATACTGCTGATCCAGATGAGACTGCCGTAGTTCTCTTACGTACCTGCATAGAACAGGGTGAACGGGTCAAGAGTGGGCAGAAATATGTTGTCGGAATTCGATTCTACTCGTATGGTGACCTCGTCACGGTTGATGTCGTCAGCCATAACCGTAAGATGCATAAGGACATAGCCTATCATCACGCAAGGAATCTCGGTTGGCAGATCTACGACTCAGAAGGTGACGGTGATTTGTTCACTGAAACATACGGCGTCCCGCTGATGTATTCCGGCGGTTTTGTCACACTATCACCGACCGGTGTGGCCGAGTTTTCTGGATCGAGTGGCGACTACGGCGCGCCGCTTATGGGGGTGAATGTCAACGATATTGCCACCTTTGCCGCGCAAGCTTGTGGGATTTCCGTGCCCGGGGCTTGCCTCAATGGGGCGGTTTTCTTCCAGTCACTGCTGGACTTTCTTCTTGCTCACAAGTGTCGACCAGACTTCTATGAGGAGTTTGTCACTGACCTGCTGAGAAAACAGGGTGAGATGAGGAGAAAGGCTGCCGCGGCGGGAACTGCCCTGACTGATCCTCAGCAGGTAACCGGCCAGCACTATAGCGGGCTACTGACAATGAAGGCCCATGATCGAGCCATTGCCGAGGATGGAGACCTTGTTCGCCTGATTATCGAAGAAGTCAGCGTTGGGTTTGGCCGACATGTCTTGCTTGCCGGTGTGGCAGAGCGGTTGAGGTGATCTAGTTATGAATATAGCATTGCTTACCCGTAGGACCATTGAGTCTCTGCGGGTATTTTTTTATACTCTGGATATATTAAGAAAGGAATCTATGAAAACAATTAATCAAACTTACCATATAGAAGCTCCGGTTGAAAAAGTCTGGCAATGTCTGGTAGTTCCTAAAGAAATAGATGCCTGGGGCGGGGGACCAGCCAAAATGAATGATGAAGAGGGAACCAAATTTACGTTTTGGGGGGGAGATATTTATGGCACGAATAAAGAAGTCCATAAAGAGAAAAAGCTGGTTCAGGAGTGGTATGGGGGCAAATGGGACAAACCGTCTATCGCCACATTTACTCTAGTTAAGGAAGACGAAGGAACAAAAGTTGAATTCCACCAGACCGATGTTCCTGATGAAGAAGCCAAATCGATCAAGTCTGGTTGGGAAGACTATTATTTAGGGGCGATAAAGAAGTATTTAGAGCACGGTGATAATTGATTGTTTGTAACATTAACTAGATTATTTTTTTAGAATGGAGTGTTAGGTTAACTAAAAGGAGAAATTATGCCCTGGACGAAACAAGATTATCCGGCATCAATGAAAAACTTAAATCCTGCCGTGCGTCATAAAGCGATTGATATTGCTAATGCGCTGCTTGAAAAAGAACATATGCCGGAAGGCAGAGCGATAGCCATTGCGACCAGTCAAGCCGAGGAATGGGCGAAACATCATGATATTCCTACTAAAGATGTAAAGAGTCATAACGAGGAATCGTGAATTCTGACGACTTTAAATTCGGCGTTTATGAACATTATAAGGGCAATAAATATCGCGCCCTTATGCTCGCACGACTTGAAAGAGAAGGCGTTGATGGGGAGCTCCAGGTGATTTATGCTGCTCTCTACGATCAATTCCATATCTGGATTCGACCTTTTTCAGAATTTACGGGTATGGTTGTTCAGGACAATCGGGAACAACCGCGTTTTCAGTTTCTTCACAGCTAAGACCTGTATAGTCTTGCAATGTAGGGTACAATAGTAACCGTATCTCAAATTAAAATAAAACTATGCCACCTGAGGAACCAAGAAAGGAAGTCATGTCTCGATCTACAATCATCGCTATTGCTGTTATTGTGATTATTCTTGTTGTTGGCGGATCATTATTAATGAGCCGCAATAATTCGAAATCAACAACCACATCCACGACGTCGACTCCAACAGCCGAAGATAATAGCCAGAGTACGGATATCGCGACTGCCTCACCAACGCCAGCAACCTCGAGCGCCGCAATTACGACGGCTACGCCTGCAACAACGAGTCAAACTATCGCTTATACTGACTCGGGCTTTTCGCCTAAATCAATATCTGTTGATAATGGCACGACCGTAACATTTGTGAATCAAAGCTCGCGTTCAATGTGGGTTGCTTCCAACCCACATCCGACCCATACTGATTATCCTGGATTTGATGAATTAGCTGGCGTTGCATCTGGTCAGAGCTATTCTTTTACCTTTACCAAAACAGGAACTTGGGGCTATCACAATCATTTACGAACCGGTGACACAGGAACCATAATCGTAAAATAGTCTCTGGAAGGAGAAAGACCCAGTGGCGAAAAATACCCCGAGCTCGGCTGCTCGGGGCAATGACAAGTTGATGATTGGAATACTATTAAATTACACTTATTTTAGTAATTGTGCTACTTTTTTGCTTGATGTGTATCAGTATAACCAGGGAAGAAATCGCGCTTGATGTTATTGTCTGCCACACCCATTTCTGCAATCATTTTTTCAAAAGCCTCAACCATTGGCTCGGGGCCGGAGATATAAAATATTCTCTGTTTATAATCCGGAACCTCTTCCTCAATCATTTTGGCATCAATAAAACCAGTCCGACCTTTCCAATCAGTCGGGATGTCATCAGTAATTGTGTAGACTGTTTTTAACCCGAATTCTTTTTCAGCCTGATCAAACAGATCCTTAAACACAATGTCAGATGCCGTTCTGTTGGAACAAAAAAGAGTAATTGGACGCTTTGATTTTGAGTCAATCATATATTTAATCATGCTTCTAAATGGTGTCACCCCGATCCCGCCCGCGATAAACACACAGGGAACATCAGGGTCTTTCGGTAACACGAATTCACCCTCTAGATGATGGGCCGTGAGAGTCTGACCAGGTTCGAGAGCTTTCAAAGCGCTTTTGAAGCTGCTCGATTTTTCAGAAAATTTGGTGGTTAAAATATAGTCCGACTCAGTTGGCGAAGAAGATATTGTAAAATAGCGACGCATCCCTCGGCTGTCCGGGTGAGCATGAGCGAGCGTCCATTCTAAATACTGCCCAGCAACGTGATTGACTCTTTCGTCACAGGTAAAGAAAAACTGGATAATATTGGGGGCAATTTCTTTTTTTTCGCGTAGTGTGAATAAAAAGCGAGGATCGAAGTTGATCATGCGTGTAAATATGTTACCAATCAAAAGAGATAATTCCAATGTATAAGGATACGAACTGAAAAATGTTTGAGCTAAAATGAGGATGAAAGCCGTAAAGATAGCATAAGATACCCGGAACTTTTTCATTGCCGGTGAGGTTAAAGGTTCGATCAGCATGACCAGGGAGAAGAATATAAGGGGCGAGAGCAACAAGACATCCCTTAACTGAGAAATGAGTAAGACGATGTCTCTTCCACGAAACAGTCCGACTAGGAAAAACAAGATAATGTAACTGGTGAGAAACGATATCACCATGTTGGTTCGTTTCGTTCTGACTAAAACAAATAGACCGCCGAGGATGACAAACGGGAGCATGATGGTACTTCCGATCCACCAGCTTGCCCCTTGACCAATTAGCAATGCCGTCGCGAAAACGCCGAACCCGGCCGGATTAAAAATGTGCCGTCTTCGCCAGGCAATGACATATTTGGAACCCATCGCTAGAGCAGTAAACAAGAGAGCGGGTCCAATATTGGGAATGAGGGGCATCGGACCAACTATAAGAGTGAGGATGAGGGCAGTAATAAATTGAGATTCGACATTCGGAGTCACTTTCATTAATCTGGCGATAGCATTATTAATGAGCCAGCAGGCAAGGGTGAAGAAGATCGCCAGACTCAGAATATCAATCGCCTGATACGGCAGTAAACCAAAAAGAGACAATAAAATAGAAATAGCGACTAAGAAGATAAGATAATAAAGCATCAACCGGTACATCGTGAATTTTTTTACCCAAGCGATAAGAGGTATATTCATAGCTCCATGATAATCCGCAATCGTATTTAAAGAAAGTGAATATGTGTGATGAGGTTGATTCAAACCGGTTTCGGCTATTCTTGACAGTTCTATATATTGCGTCTATCGTGAAGTTGCATCACTAAATCTAGCGTTGGTGATGCAGCCTGATTGGCTAAAGGAGGGTTATGGTTTGTCCCAAATGTAATGGGACTGAGACCGACGTCATTGACTCCCGTAATGCCGTTAAAACTGTCAGACGGCGCCGCCAATGTAGCGCATGCCACTATCGTTTTACAACTTTTGAAAGAGTGGAACGTCCACGTCTCTTGGTTATCAAAAAAGATAATCGACGTGAACCGTTTAGTCGCGAAAAATTATTTTGTGGTATCGAGCGAGCGTGCGAAAAGCGCAATATCAGCCGATTGGAAATTGAAGCTGTCGTTGATGCAATTGAATGCGCTGTTTTTGGCAAAGAGGAACTTGAGGTCTCTACCCGAGAAATTGGAGAGTTAGTGATGCAAGCTTTGGCCACTCGAGATAAAGTGGCGTATGTTCGTTTTGCCTCAGTCTACCGTGAATTTACTGATGTCGCTTCATTTGCCGCCGTAGTGGAAATGCTTGACCAGCCTCAGATAAGTGAAGGAGAATGAATGACCGATAAAAAAGCCTCAACGATGAAGAAGCCTATCGGCTATAATTTACCGAAGGTAGAAATTTCAATTAATAAAACGAAGTTGTCTGAAGACTTGGTTCAAGAAAATTCGTCAGTGACTGAAACCAAGCCGAATCAATATGTCTCATCGTCTGAGTCAGTCGTCATCCAAGAGGTTACCAAAGTTATGTACCAAGCAGAGCGGCGGCGATTACCCCAAGAACGACAGGCAATTACTCATAAATTTTCAATCAACAATCAAGAGGGGTATCTAACCGTGGGATTATATGAAGATGGCGCGCCAGGTGAAATTTTCATCCGTATGGCCAAAACAGGTAGCACGATGGGCGGACTGCTCGACTCTTTCGCCCTAGTTACTTCTCTTGCTCTCCAATATGGTGTGCCTCTTGACGTTTTAATTAGTAAGTTTTCGCAGCAGCGATTTGAACCATCGGGACGTACCGAGAATAAAAACATTCCGACAGCTGAGTCAATTGTTGATTATATCGGTCGGTGGTTAGCCATCCGTTTCTTAAGTCTAGAGGCGCAATCCCTCATGGGATTCAATACGACTCAAGTTGTAAGCGATAAACAGTTGACATTAGCCGGAACGCCACGTCATGAACGTTCCAACTAACTCTATCGTGGTTCTTGCCTCTCCTGATAGCACGTGATATAAGAATCTCAGAGTAATAGAACCCATATCATAATTCTAACCTCAAACTGCTACGGAAAATTATCGCTTCATGATACGAATCGCTTGTCGACATAGTACCGCTATGCCTCCTCTCGATTCATAACATCCGCAGATAACTTTCTCGCCACATTATAGGTTTGAATTATGACATGGGTTCGAGAAAGGATATTCATGAATTCGGCAACTCGTCAGGCATTTGTTATTGGGGCAATACTTTTAGTATTAATCGGTCTCGGAGCATTAGCGAGTCAAGTCGCCCAGAATCACAGCCCGACGACTACTTCACCAAGTTCGACCGTTACCAAGACAATTACGTATAAAGGAGAAGATGGGAAAACGGTGATAGAACTCTTGGAGCGCGATCATAGAGTCGAAAAACGAGATAGTGAATATGGTACTTTTGTAACTACTATCGATGGCATTGCTCAAACGGATAATTCATTCTGGCTTTATTATATTGACGGTCAAGCGGCGACAGTAGCGGGAGATAAAGCCGTTACAAAAAATGGTCAAACTATCGAGTGGCGGTACGAATCTTTTTAAGAGACTGCCGGGTATTGATTGAAGGCAACAGGAGGAACTATCATGACTGACGAAGAACAACAAAATCAACCCGAAGTCGAGTTATTAGACTTTTGGGCTCCGTGGTGCGGGCCCTGTAAAATTATGGATCCCATTTTGCACGAAATCGAAGAAGACTATAAAGATAAACTGGCAATTCGCAAACTCAACGTTGATGAAGAAGCCAATCAGCCATTAATGGCGACCTACAATGTGCTGAGTGTTCCGACATACATTTTACTTCGTGGTGACGAAGTATTGGCTTCCTTTATCGGGGCGCAACATAAAGCCACTATTACCGATAAGATTGATTCAGCTCTCAAAGCTGAAGTTCGATAATCATTTTTCTTATGCAAGCTCCAACTGTCCTGTATGAAGACGACAGCGTTGTCGTGATCGACAAACCGCCAGGATTAGTGGTGCATCCCGGTGCCGGCGAAACAGGTGAGACAGTGGTAGACTGGTTCGTAAAAAAATATCCGGAAGTAACGCAGCGTGACTGGCCCGATAAAGAACGAATTGGTATTGTTCATAGACTCGATAAAGATACGTCCGGCGTCATGGTGTTAGCCAAAACTCCAGAGATATTACAAAAGCTTCAGGATCAGTTTAAGCAACGTTTGGTTCGAAAAACGTATTACGCTTTAGTTTATGGTCAGCCCAAAGAAGATCATGGAACAATTACAACGTGGCTCGGTCGTCATCCGCAACGTCGTATGGAACAAGCGGTGTTGCCAGTTCAGATTGGCGAAGCCGCCAGACGGGAAGCCGTTTCAGACTACGTTGTTGAAAAAACATTTGACGTTCAGAAGCAGCCGATTAGTTTCGTTCGATTTGACCCAAAAACTGGTCGGATGCACCAGCTGCGAGTTCACGCGAAATATCTCGGCACACCTATTTTAGGGGATCCAGTTTATACTATTAAACCGGCGAAACGGTTAAGCAAAACGCTCGGGCTTACAAGACAGCTGTTACATGCGAAACGACTAACTTTTACGCATCCCACAACTAATCAACTGAGTTCATACGAATCACCATTTCCTGAAGACATGGCTGCGCTGCTTGTTTGACAGGTTGCTCACCAGGCGTGATAATGAGGGAAAAGGAAATACTCATGAATCATGCGAAGCTCTCTATCAGCGATGCTCTTACTAAGGCGTGGCAAATCACGCTGAAAAATTTTGGATTCACGACCGGATTGGTTGTCATTTTGATTGTATTAAATGCCCTGGAAGGAACGCTCCGGAAAGATAGTGCGATAGCCTCTTTGTTAATAAGCCTGATTGCTCTAGCTGTTGGAATTGGGGTAATAAAAATCTCTCTCCTCCTCGCCAAAGGCGAAAAACCAGAATATAAGGAACTGTATAGTAACTTTCAATGCTTCTGGAATTATGTTGGGACCTACATTCTTTACATGCTACTTGTAGGAGTGGGATTTATCTTCTTTATTCTCCCAGGAATTTATTTGTTGATTAAATACGCCTTCGTCTTATATGTTGTAATCGATAAGAATGTCGGACCGTTCGAGGCGTTTCGTATCGCTGGTGAGCTGACGAAGGGGCATTGGTGGGATGTTTTCGGGCTTGCATTGATCAGTATTGGTATCCTGATCCTCGGGGTAATCGCGGCATTCATTGGTTTGCTTTGGGCCTATCCAGTGGTTCTTATTGCATCGGCTATTTTTTATAACCAGTTAAGTGAACACAATCATTCTTCCTGAGACTTTGAAATAAGTTCTCAGTCTCGTATACTTGAGTCATGGAGCGCGATCATCCGCCTATTATTGTAATTTCCGGCGCTATTGGCAGTGGCAAGGGAACGCTTTTACATGCCCTGGTCCATGAGATGAACCTGAGCTGGGTACCCACTCACACCACTCGTGTGATGCGTCGTGACGATCCTGCCTTAAGCCGCAGGATATTTGATACAGAAGCGACATTTTTGCGCCATGAAGCCCGAGGAGAGTTCATTGAATCGGTTGAAAAAGGGGGCAATCGTTATGGATTGCTTCGCGCCGATTTAGATCACGAGCTGAAAGCCAATCATCCTTCGATCATTGAGTTAACCGTCGAGGGAGGCAAAGCTGTTGCACGGGAATATCCGAATACCATGCTTATTTTTCTTTTCACCAATGAAAAACTGCGCTATGAACGGATTCGTCATCGAGAACAGAACAAGAATGAAGTCGATCTTCGTATGAAGGAAGCCTACGAAGAAGAAAAAATCGCTCGTAAAGAATATGATTATCTCGTTGAAAACATTGAACACCATCCTGAACAGGCAATCGAAATCGTTAAACGAATAATTCTCGAACGATTTCCAGAATTTCAGCCAAAATAAATCACTCCACGTGGGAATTGATACTTTGACCTGATTTTGGTATTATTACCTCATATTGAACTCATTCGACATCTCCAGATATGGCCTTCTGGGGGACAATTGGGTTACAAGCCATTCATGGCTCGTCAATATAGTGTGACTATCTTTCCTCACCCTTCATGTCTTTCACCTCAATTCTCTCCCGAAGATTCCCATAAGCGAGATATCAAACGAGTTCAAAATTATGACGCATAAAAATTTCTATATTGTCATTTTTGCCGGTGGATCTGGAACACGTTTGTGGCCGATGAGTCGTCAGCAAATGCCAAAACAGTTTCATATTTTGACCGGTAAACGATCTCTTTTGCAAAATACGTTTGACCGAGTTGCGAAAGCCGTGGACCGTTCGCGAATCTTTGTGTTAACAACCGAACCATTTAAAGCGGAAACGAAACGTCAGCTCGATGAATTACCACCTGAAAATATTTTGATCGAGCCGTTAGGCCGGAACACGACCGCCGCGACTGCATTAGCAGCAGCGTTAATTTCCAAACACGACCCTGATGCCATCATCGCAACGTTGCCGTCTGACCACGTGGTAACTCATCCCGAACGGTTTATCGCCGCCTTGACCGATGCCTATACCTGTGTCAACCAAGACCGAGAGGCGATAGTGACAATCGGAATCCAACCGACACACCCCAATACCGGGCTTGGTTATATTCAACGGGGGACCATGCGAGACGACATTGCTGATTTGACTTATCCGGCTTTCAAAGCAGAGCGATTCGTGGAGAAACCGGATAGTGCGACGGCCAAACGTTACTTAAAAACAGGCAATTATTTTTGGAACGCTGGTTATTTTGTTTGGCATGTAGAAACTATGCTGCAAGCATTGCAAAAATACACTCCTGACACCGTAGAAAAAATCGATCGTTACATCAGTGCCAAACCTAAAGAAGAGAAGCTCGCGATTTACGAAACAATTCATCCAACCCCAATCGACTTATCAGTGATGGAGCAATATCCACACTTATTGGTCATTCCGGCTGATTTAGGATGGAGTGATGTGGGAAGTTGGGCATCCCTCCATGAAATTCTTAAAATAGAGTCGGGAGTTGATAGCATTATTAAGGGCGATCACATTGGAGTTGATACAGAGAATGTATTAATTCTCGGTCATAATAAATTAATTGCTACCGCCGGACTTAAAGACGTGATTGTCGTCGACACCCCCGACGTTATGTTAATTTGTCATAAAGATAAAGCTCAAGATATTAAAAAAATTCTCGAACAGTTAACTGAACAAGGGCGAGAGACATACCTCTAAAAATGTCGAATTCTGAATGCCAGATGACGATTAATAATTATTCCAGTGCCTCCTCATATTCGACATTTATCATTTGGATTTCGTCATTATGAGACGGCCTTGGTCGACACTCGTATTCATTATTATTCTTATCATGCTGGCCGTGGCAGTGGTTCGACCGAATGGTCGTCTCCAATTTTATAATTTTGCCAAGCACTACAACTTTAGCCAAGGGCTCGATCTCCAAGGGGGAATCCATTTAAAATACACTCTTGATTTAGGTAGAGTTGATGATAAGAGCCGTCCGGAAGCGATTAAGGGTGTAAAAAACGTTATTGAGAATCGCATTAACCCATTGGGGATAGCTGAACCTGTCGTGCAAATTAGCAAAGTCGGTAATGATGCGGCACTCATCGTCGAGCTGCCAGGCCAAAAAGATGTTCAATCAGCCGTTGATTCAATCGGTAAAACCGCAAAATTAACTTTCCGTAAACTCGATCCCACTACAGGCACGTTCGCGGAAACCAACTTGACTGGGGCCGATTTGAAGCCGAATGGCGTTTCAGTGGTACAAAATCCAACCACTCACGCGCCGCAGATTAATCTGAATTTCACCGGAGATGGTACCAAGAAATTCTCGGATTTAACCAAAGAACTGGTGGGACAGTCCCTGGCAATTTATCTTGATGATTCGTCATTACAAATTGCTACGGTTCAAGAGCAAATCTCAGGAGGACAGGCTCAGATTAGTGGGCAATTTACAATAAAAGAAGCTCAAGACACTGTACGTCTGTTGAACGCTGGAGCACTACCCGTCCCACTCAAGTTGGTAGAACAACGGACGATTGGTGCAACACTTGGGCAAGAATCTATCGAACGAAGTCTTGTCGCCGGATTGATTGGGCTATTACTCGTGGCGATATTTATGATTCTGTACTATCGGATTTTGGGAGTCGTGGCAGTTATAGCCCTATTGCTTTACACGGCTATCAGCCTGGCAATATTTAAGATTCTACCAGTAACACTGACCCTAGCCGGGATAACAGGTTTTATTTTATCAATCGGGATGGCGGTGGATGCGAATATACTTATTTTTGAACGTTTTAAAGAGGAACAACATGCGGGTAAATCGCTCCGGCGGGCGATTCATGATGGCTTCGAACGCGCCTGGTCGAGTATTCGAGACTCAAATGTGTCGTCGATTATTACTGCACTTATTCTGTATAATTTTGCCTCATCAAGCTTAATTAAGGGATTTTCTCTGACCTTAATGATCGGCATTCTGGTGTCACTCTTTACGGCCGTGACCGTATCTCGTTCGCTTCTATATCTAATTATGGGGACGCGACTCCTGCCTGGAGCGGGGGATGAAGCCGCTGAAAAAAAGGTAGGGGAGCCACGTCCTGAAAAATTACAACTCGGACGGAGCAGTCGATGGTAAAGTTAATGGAGCGAAAGAAAATTTGGTTTCTGGTTTCGGCGATTCTGTTAGTGCCGGGCATTATCAGTTTGATAGTATGGAAACTCCACTTGGGGATTGAGTTTAAAGGCGGCAGCCTAAGTGAATACAGCGTTAAGTTAAGTGAAAACAGTCAGACTGCCGAGTCATCTGGAAAAGAAGCTATTGCACAAATATATAAAGATGTAGGCGTAGCGATTGTGCAAAATGACGCGAGCCTGAATGCGGATAAAGAAATCCACTATTTTGTTAAGTCACCGAGTATGGCTGAGGGAAAGCATCGCGACATTGTGCGACGCCTAAACGAACATACACCACCAATTCAGGAATTGAGTTTTGAATCGATCGATCCTCAGGTTGGGTCAGACGTTACCCGAAAGGCTCTCCTGGCAATCGTGGTGGCCTCTATTGCAATTATCGGATATATTGCCTTATCATTCCGCGGCGTACCTAAACCGGCATCTTCCTGGCAATTCGGCATTATTGCGGTAGTGGCTCTCTTGCACGATGTCTTTTTTATCCTTGGCTTTTACTCTCTGATGGGACACTTTCTAGGGTGGGAGGTCACAACAGAATTTGTAACAGCCGTATTAACGGTTATGGGATTCTCCGTTCATGACACGATTGTCGTGTTTGACCGATTACGTGAGAATCTGAAGCGATATCCTTCGGACAGTTTTACAGATGTTGCCAATATCAGCGTGACACAAACTATTAGTCGATCACTGAATACGTCGCTTACCGTATTACTCGTGCTTTTGGCTTTAGCATTATTGGGAGGAACACATATCCGACCATTCGCGATCACTCTCCTCGTTGGCATTGCCATGGGGACTTATTCATCGATTTTTGTTGCGACACCTTTGTTGGAATGGTGGCAGACTGCACGGAAGCCAAAAAGACTTAAGTTCCCGTCATTGCGAGGAATGAAAATGACGAAGCAATCTAGTCATTAAGAGGATTGCCGCGCTTCGCTCGCAAAGACAATGCTTAATATTTGACTTAGACGATTTAAATATCACACACAAAATAAAAGTGGCTTAAAAAGTCCTTCTAGCGTCTCTCAACCTGTTATTGTGATGTTTTTTTGATGATTTGCTTGAGATGACGATCATACATAACAATGGCACCAGCCACTGCCACATTTAACGAATGTTTGGATGTGAATTTTACAATCGCATCGCAGTGACGCAATACATTATCACGAAGTGTACGATCTTCGCCGCCTAAAATATAAATTGCCCGTTCGGGATGGATGAAAGTTTCAAGTTGTTCCGCCTCATCAACAATATCAACTGCAATAAGTTTTATATCTTCAGGGAGATGGTCTTTGAAGTCATAAATGTCTTTATACGCATAATACGGGATGTGCCGTTCGGCTCGACTGGTATCGGCATGCTGATACTCATAGCGGGCACCAATGGTAAAAATAAAATTCGCTCCTAAAAAATGAGCGGATCGAAATAGTCCACCTAGATTCTCTTCATATTTAGGCTCGAACATTCCGATACCGAAGTAACCGCGTTTTTCCATAAATAAATTTTAACACATAGATTGACGTTTTTACATTGTGCGACGCTATCCAGCCTAAACAGGGGACTGTCAATTTATAGAGAACAACATTACCAAGCGGTCATACTTCTTCAACCACTGCCTTCATCCGCTATGAGCAAGCTCTAGATTCGATTCTGGCCTCTTTTTTGGTCCAGAATGACTGTGTATATGACACACCTCCAGCTCGGGAGAGCGGGGGAGGGGTAAAAATTGTCAAGAGTAACACTTATTTAAGATTGGGGTCAGCCAGACCAAGCGTCGTACAATGTTTATTTTGCGACGCAATAGTCAGAAAAAGACTTTTACAGGTGAAATTTGGGTTTATGGTTCAAATCGGTTAAATTTGAAAATTTTTCAATTTTTTGTCCCCTTTCCCCTTTCTGTAAATCTAAGAAATATTTCGCATGTAATCAATAAAATCGTGTTTTTTAGCAAAATGAGGCGTCGCACAATGATAATTCGAAAGTAGGAAATAACGACTGTATCCCTTGCAAATATCTTCAGATATATTGCCACATTAGGCCGCTTCCGCTTGTGATTAGTACGAGGAAATCCTGAGTAGCGAACTGAGACGTACACGAACGTACGTCGAGGGAGCATCGGAAGGATTGACGACGTAATAACTCAAGCCGAAGAGGCCCTACAACTCCTGCATTGGGAGCCAATCATCATGCTGATGTCCCCTGTTGGGTGCTACAGACTGTGGCTCTCGTACTGGTGCCGATACCTGTTTCTCTTCTGTTTTGACTACGGTCTCCCCTACTCCATTTTCCGATGGAGCTGGTTTTGGTACAACTGATTGAACAGGTTTCTGAGTCACATCCTCGTTGACTTTCTTTCCTTCATTTGAACGTGACTCCCCTGTTCGCTCTCCCCTATTTTCAGGTTCCCGTTTGGGTTGTGGTGACTCTTTTGGCTTCTGAGTTGGTAGGAAGACTGGCTTACTCGAACCCTCTTTTGATTTATTTTCAGTGCTAATTATCGAAGTCTCAGCTGGTTTAGGAGTTGGTAGCATTTCCTTTTTTTCGTCAGTAATAATTGCCTTTTTCGGAGGTTCTGTTGGAGTCATTATGGACGGACCTTTTGAGTGCGTTTGGACGGTAGCTTTTTCTTCATCAGTGAGAATATCTTCTGGTTGACCAAAGTACCAGCGTTGTCCACCGCGAGCCGAGAATTCTTTATAGAGCGTGTTGTCTAACACATACGGAACCTGTCGCATCGCGTCATAGCTTTTTTCTTCCGGTAAGCGTAAATCAGCTTGAGCCAGCGCATTTATCTCTTCTTCTACGGTTGCTCGGTCTCGACTGTATCGGGCACGGGACTCTTCTATAATACGTTCAGCTAGTTCGTTTTCGAGTCCTTTCGGTGGAAGAGTGTGGGCAGAGAAGGCCTGGGACGTTACCCCATCGATGGCCATTTTGACGTAAATCTGGTAATTAGGCAGGTTAATCATGTCGTTGGCATCAAAGACTGGCTCATATTCCTTCACTAATTTATCAGCATCAGTCGCACCCACTCGGAAGGATACCATGGTTCCAACGTTACCGAATATTGCATCTGCTACCAACTCGGGAATCTGGGCAATATATTGATTAATCAGGACAAGATTAAGTTTATATTTACGCGCTTCGGACAAAATAGTGGCGAATGAATCTGTGGCAAAGTTTTGAAACTCATCCACATAGAGGTAAAAATCTTTCCGCTCATCGGCTGCGATTTTCGCTCGTCCCATGGCGGCCAGCTGAATTTTAGTAATCATCATCGATCCCAAGAGCTTGGAGTTATCTTCACCAATTCGGCCGATAGATAGGTTGACTAAGAAGATTTTTCCCGAGTTCATGATGTCCGAAAGATTAAAGGTCGATTTTGGTTGGCCGACAATATTTCGAATTGTTGATGAAGATAAGAATTGCCCCACTTTATTCTGAATTGGTGCGATGGCTTCCTGGCGGAATTTGGCATCATATTTATCATACTCATTAATAAAGAAGTCCTTGATCACTGGATCGGTAATATGTTGATAGGCAAATTTTCGATAGGTGGTGTCATTTAAGAGTCGCATGATTGAAAGTAGGGTTGAATCGGGCAATTCCAAAGCCGCCAAAATCGCATTGCGCAAAATGTATTCCATTCGTGCGCTCCAGACGTTAGCCCACAACTTAGTGAAAATACTCATTAATCCAGAAGCCACCACACTCCGCATATCATCAGACACACTTTCCAAAAGATTAAAGGCGAGCGGATTTTCACGGTCATCTGGATTAAAATAGACAACGTCTTTCATTCGCTCCTCAGGAATGAAATTTAAGATATGCTCAATTAATTCGCCATGTGGATCAACCACCGCTACCCCTCGGCCCTCTTTAATATCGTCGTAGATCATATTCTCGATTAAGGTTGATTTTCCGGTTCCGGTTTTTCCGATAGCGTAAAAATGGAGTCGACGATCATTAGCCTTAATACCAAACTTTGTTCGGCGATTACGAAAACTAGTCAGCCCAAACGTGGTTAATTCTTGGGCTGGAATTTCTCCCTCAAT
>JBGPML010000010.1:0-18549 GCA_041486955.1 Patescibacteria group bacterium | reverse complement strand
TGCGACACATGAGTATCGATCCAAGCCATTGCTGTCAGGTCTGGCTGTGTCATTATGGCTCGGGCATTCGGGTCTGTTTTTTGCCAAAGAAGATATCTTTGATTAATAAAATAGCTCGGAAGAGCAAAGAGGATGGCCACGCCAACAACGATAATAAATACTCCTTCGTCACGGATCGACATTCCTTTGACCAGTGTTGATAATCCGACGGCCGCGAATATGGCTAAGGCCATCTCAAGGTAGGCATAAAACCGGAACGCAAGAAAATGAATGCTCAGTACTTGATTTACAGATAGAAAAAAACTGACCACAAAGAAAATATATAAGATTTTTACAATTGGTTTTTTCCACTGAGAAGCTAGGGAGATCAACCCGAATAACGAAAGTATAGGAATGAAAATTCGTTTGATATCATCACTAGAAATTATTTCCCAAAAAGTCCGTTCTCCCCATCCGATAGGATCACCTGATTTGAAAACAAGAATATCATGGACGCGAGCAGGTTGGAGTACCGCCATGGCGATGCCGGTTAAGGCATATGCTGTCAATAATCGAATTGCAAAAGTCCGTTCCTTCGGTTCTTTAGAAATCAGAGCAAGAAGGAGATAGATTGTAGCGATAATAACATAGACTAATAAGCTAAATGGATGAGATATCGCCAGAATACCCGTCAGAATAAAAGTCAGAATGAGACGGTTTGAGGCGAGGGCATAGAGTGTTAATAACATAATGCCCCAACCAAAAACTTCAGCAATAGTCCCCATTCGAAGATAGTCATTAACCCATCTTCCTGTGACAAACATGATCGCCGCGGCTAACGCAATGGTTACACTTCGCTCAGATTTATAAGCAAAGATTCCTAACGCTAGTGCAGAAGTGAATAAAAAAAACGATATGAGCTGGGGGAACAACTTAACTGGATCGGCCGATGTCGTTGTATAAATATATTTGTAAATAGCGATCGGTAAGGGATAATTTAAGCGGGCAAGTTCCCTATATGATAATGTTTTAACATTCGCAACGTGAACGGCCGGATCGTCTCCAATTGGAAATTGAGTAATCCGCGCAAACTGAAATGCCAGAAAATAGACTAGCCAAATACCGGCTGTTAAGGCGATGAGCCAACTAAACCAAGACGAGCCAACTTTTTCTCCTTGGGAAGTTTCATTCTTAACAATGGGCCATCGTGCCATAGTAATGTGGCGAAAGCGATTTAACGATCACCGCGGCTGGATTTACCTTGATCGTAAACTTTTTTTCCGGTGACGGCGGCGGCTACGACGAGGAAAAGAGTAATCCAAAGGAGAGGTTGTTTTGCGTAGCCTAAAACTTTCGCCGACAGTGACTGGGCGTTGGTAGTGCTCTTGTCTTCAATTTCAGCCCGGGCATCTTTGTCGGTCAGCATTCGGATGTCGCCACCTTTGGCAAGGGTCAATTCGAATTTCACTGGTTCACTTGCTGGGGTCAAAACTTTTTCAAGTTGTCCTTGCGCTGTTGCAATGTAAAATCCGGATTTTATTGGTGTGTCGATCGTGATTTTCCACGTTCCATCAGCGCCGACATCGGTGGTTAGAACCGCGGGATCAGGCACTTCTGGTTTTGGCGATAAATTTAAGTTAACTTTATAACCAGTCAGGCTGATGCCGGAGAAGGTTATTCCACTCACTGTCCCAGCGGTTATGTCAGTTTTATACGTTGCTGCTTTGGTGATTTTTGATAACGTCGTTTGAGCCAGGGAGGCATCAACTTTGGCATCGGGTTCTTTTATAGCGATCTTGAAATGAGTTGTTGAGCCCCAACCATCACCATTTTTTCCACGAATATGGAAGTAATACGTCCCAACGGCTTTATCGGCATAACTTGTACTCGTATCTGAAGACGTTTTTTGCTGTGGGGGAGTTGTATCGGCAGTTTGATCGAGAAGATAAGAAAATTCGGTTACCCCATTCGGTTTTTCCCAACTCAAATCAATTTTCGTTGCTTCATAACTTTGTTCAGGGTCTGGGTGTGAGGATGATGAAACTTTGATTTCGCCTGGAGGCGTCGGAGCACGGTTGATCGTAAAGTTAGTGCCGGAACCAGAGCTTCCAACAATTGAACCATTACGAGCCAACTTCACTCCTGAGACTGACACCGCTCCGGAGCCAGTCTTCGTTCCCTTTAGCGTTATTTTGGCAACAGTTGTTGACTTCGTTGCCCCAATTATCCCAACAAATTCCGACCCGTTACCAGGAGATTTGCCTGGCAGCCACGTTGCGCCTCCACCTTGAAACGATACGATACTTACCGGACCGCTGACTGAAATCGTGCCTTGTAAACTGTCGAATTCATCTCCCGACGCGGTGACGGTGACTGTAAATTGTTGCCCAACAGTTTTTGTTCCGCCGCCAGAAGCCGCAATACTTGCTGCCGCGAATGTTTTCTGAGGCACTAATGTGAAAAGAATCACGCTCATTAGGATAGGAAAAATATTACGCATGTTTCTCCTTATTTATTCCAGTTGGAAGACAATATGGACAGGTCGAGAATGTTAACTTCACTGTCTGTGTCGGGATTAAGGTTAATCCAATCTCCATCAGGTACATTACGTGCCCAGGCATTACTGAGTAAGGAAATATCGAGTAAGTCAACTTTGCCATCACCATTGACGTCGCCTTCTCTATGTCGATCGATCTTAATATTCTTTGTGGCAACGACTCCACCATTCGTGCGGTAGTCAAGTGAGTAATCGTGATTACCGACCGATGGTTCAAACTCTAATGACCAATGATTAGACCCGGTCCCAGCGATTTGTCTCCCGTCGAAATAAACTGATGAATCAGTCGTTTTCGATCCTTCAATCTTAAACTTATTTTTGTAAGTTTTACTTTCGACCGAACTGTCGTCATTTAATGACGAAGATGACGGAACGGGTGGGGTTGTGCCAAAATATTCAATCATGAGTTTCCAAAAGTTGTAATTTCCATTAAACACGTGCGGCGTGTAGCGGTAAAGAGAAGCCGTTGCCCGGTTGGAAAATGTAACACCATACGATCCGGACGGGTCGGAAAAGGATTTTATCTGGTTGACCTGGTAGTCACTAAATCCATGGCCTTGGGCTCGTTCATAATTATACCTCAATTGCCAGGCCGCGTTTTCCACCTGCTTGGTAAACCCAAGATAACGCGAATCACATGAACTACTATCCGGGCAGGCATAGCCGGTAGCATGATCGAGTCTTCCATCGTTCCGTGTTTGCTCGGTGACGAGACTTTGCTCTTTTTGGAGGGTAACAATGATCGCTTTTGGATTAATTGTACCAGTCGATTGATCGATTGCGATCCCATTTAATGTCCCTGTCGCTTCGCCATACCCATGGGCAGCGTCGTAAATAATGCGAGCAGCACGCCGGCCATTTTGTTCATAATCTTTTAAGTAGGAACCTTTCGAGACCAAGAAATTTTGGATATCGTTTTCACTATAGCTATTAATGTTAACAAAATCAGAATCAGAGACCAGGCTATTGTAATAGTAGTTTGATAAGAAAAACGATTTCGAGGTATCTAAAGCCCGGGCAATCTGCCACTGCCACAACAAAAGACTAAAAATAAAAAGTGGAATAAGCCGTTTGGCTAATAAAATGACGTCCTCCTTAGACGACTTTATTGATTCTCGTTCCAATCTACTTTAGTGGTGCTTTCTGTACCGGGGGTAAATGACGGTGTTGGGGTCGCGTTTTGATCGACTTTCTCCATCAGGGTTTGAGATTTTGAATCAGCCTGTTTCCGCGCGTAGACAGCCAGAATTACCCCAACAACAGTAACACCAACCAGGAGTAAGGCAGTCACGAGCCAAATCTTTACTTCCAGTTTCATAACGCTCCTGCTAACTCCTTTACATCCTAATCTTTCGCATTCTATATAAGAAGGAGTTCATTCTAGTTATACTGGAAAACCTACCTCTGTTCAAGGAATAGATAAGTTGTTAGGATATAAGGGGTATGAGTACTGGTAAAAAAGTGGCAGCGAATACATTAATCCAACTCGTAGGACGAATTATCGGCCTATTTCTTATGTTGGTGACCCTCAACGCGATTTCCAACAAGTTAATTGTGAATGGTTCGGCCGTAACAGGTTATGGCGAGTATACGATTGTTTTTGCTTACGCTTCTCTGATTGGCGCAGCTGCTGATTTAGGACTGTTCAGTCTTCTTGTCCGAGACATCACCCGTAAGAGTCGAGAAGAAGTAGAAGAATACATTGGAAGTGCGCTAGGATTCCGACTTGTCCTCATGATAGTTTCGCTCCTACTTATTTTTGCAATTTATCCATTCTTGCCTTATTCTCCAGACGTTAAATTAGGCATTATTCTGTCAGTTTTTGTCGCCTTCTCTCTCTTATTTTCTCAAACTATTGCTTCTGTCTTACAAGTTAATTTGATGAGCCATCGCATCGTCATCGCAGAGACCATTGGTCGTGTTTTTGTGATGGGTTTGACCATATATGTTCTCAATAGGGGGATGGGATTATTAGCAGTGGTCGTGGCTCATTTAATTGGTTACAGCATATCAATAGTGTTAAGTTATTGGTTAGCTAGGCCGCTTGCTCATATTCCCATACGATTTAATCTAAGCCTTTGGCGCGATGCATTACCACAATTCTTGCCAATTGCCTTTGTCACGATCCTCAGTCTCACGCACTCACGAATTGATGCCGTTATGTTGTCGTTTTTTCAGCCGGAATCGGAGGTCGGACTTTATGGCATTGCCTATAAAGTCTTCGAAATCGTGATAATTATTCCTTCGATCTTCGCCAGCAATTTACTCCCAGTTATTACAAATTTTTACCTCCAAGGCCGGAAAGACGATTTTGTTACTGTGTTACGCCGATCGTCTTCGATTCTGTATTTAATTGCCGCATTAATTGTCGGCTTGGTCATTCTGCTTGCGCCATATCTCATTGTCTTTATATCGCAGATTGAATTTCTTGCAGCGGCTCAAGCCTTGCGAATTCTGATTGTATCGATTCTGTTTATTTTTATTGCTGCTCTGCTTATTCAGGCGGTTATATCCGCCCATGCTCAAAAAAGACTCATTACCAGTTATGGTTTAGCAGTCTTACTCAATGTGATTATTAATTTTTACGCCATACCACACTTTTCGTATATGGGAGCAGCCATTACCACTCTCACAACAGAATTTGTTCTCGCGGTATCGATCCTTCTCATCGCTCGTAAACACTTAAACTTCTCCCTCGATTGGGCCATGCTGGCCAAGATTACCATTTCTCTCGTTGTCACTTTAGGAATAGTATGGTTGGTGCAGGGCTACTATCTTGTATCGATCGAACAATTCGCCACACTAGGCAAGCTTTCACAAGCTTCAGCATTGATAGCTTTTGCCATTCCCATTACGATTATTTTTAGTCTGGTTTTCTGGCTCACCAATGGTGGCCGATTGCCGAAACTAAACCGGTTAACACAGATATAAGGAGTCTTCATGCTCAATCAACTTGCTAACGCTTTGCTTTTTCTCTTACCGTATGAACATATTCCATCGATGGAAGTATTTGGCATTACGGTTCGCTTGAGTTCACTCGTCATAATAATTTTTGTTTTAGGCGTATTGCCGCGACTGATTGCCTCAAAAAAGATATTCCCATTATCAGTAATTGATAAATCGATCATTGTTTTCTATGTCGCCTGTCTACTGTCGATTTTTGTCGCTCAAGATATTGGGCGTGCTCTTATCGTCGCGGAATTATTAGGCTTCGTGCTGATGGGCTATATTCTAGTCACGCGAGCCTATAGACAATCGTTTGATTATAAAAAAATATCCTCATTCCTCCTTGCGGCGGCGGTAACCACTGCTATCTTTGGACTCTTTCAGTTCTTTGGTGATGTCTTTGGGCTGTCCCAACATGTCACAGGATTGCTCGATCGTTATACCAAAATTGTGTTTGGATTTCCTCGCATTCAATCGGTGGGGATGGAGCCGCTCTACTACGCGAATTTCCTTCTGCTGCCAATTTTCGTCCTCGCTGCTCGAATCCTAAGCGGAAAACAATCACCTAATAAATGGAATCTAGCGATGTTGACAGTCATTCTCTGGGTTTTTGTCTTAACTCTTTCTCGGGGTGGGTTCATTGGCTTCTTTGTCGGACTGGCAGTCATTATTGTTGGAATGATTCGCGAAAAAGCTCGTTGGAGCGCCGCAGGATATTTTATTGCTGTTGTTCTAGCTGCCCTTGCTCTATCCTATGCTTCTATTCGTTTTGCTTCTGGAATGCAAGGGATTAAAAATTTTAGTAGTCATGCGGCGTTAGCGGAAGGGGCACAGGAATCTTCATCGGCCAGTCCGCGAATCGAACGCTATAAAGAAGCGCTTCGATTATTTACCGAACATCCAATATTAGGAATTGGATTAGGCAACTATGGCGTCGTCAATAAGTTCGGACGTCAACCAGATGGGGGATACGACATTGTCAATAATCAATATTTAGAATCCTTGGCTGAAACAGGAATTGTGGGATTCGGGGCCTTAGTAAGCGTCGCCTTGCTTCTGATCGTCAATCTTTGGCGACACGGATTTGTTCACCATGATATGACAGCCCTCGTTCTACTTGCGACATTGTTTGGAATTGGTGTCCAGTACAACTTTTTTTCTACAATCTATATCCTCTATATTTGGGTTGTAATTGCCCTGGCAGAGGCGTATTTATGGCACCGTACTCATCAGAGTCATGATTCGAACCCATGAACTCATTTCAAAACTCAATTGGTAGCTGCAACAGATTTATTTTGGCTGCCCCCATGGGATTTCCGTTGGTCACAAAAGACAAACAATTCGTCGACGTAGCTTTGGCTATGCCTCCTTATTGTTTGTCTTTTTCGCTGCAAAATTATTTCTGTCTCGCTCCTAAAAGAGTTTTGAAATGAGTTCAATTAACAATCATGCTTAAGCAGACCCAATCAATTGCTCGCGCTCTGCTCTATGCAGCATTAGTAGCATTGCCGTTTCAAAGTATTTGGCTCCGTATTGCTGAGGCGCATGGTGTTGCAGGTAAGCCTTTTTTTCTTATGTCTGATTGGTATGAGATTCTGATTTTGATTTTCTTTGCGGTTACGATTGTTTCGCTTCTTTTCAGAGCTCGTCATATCTCAATAAAGCTATCGAAATTAGACGCGATATTTCTTTCCCTTTATATACTTGCTCTCTTATCGTTCTTTTGGTCCAACCATACGCTCGGCTATCACATTATTGGACTTCGCTATAGTATGCTTGGCGTCTATATTTATTTTTTAACTCGTTTAGCTTATCCAGAAGAACCCAAGATACAGGAAATCCTAGTTTACGTGTTTTGGGGAGTCGTTATTGTGGGTATACTACAAATACTTCTCTGGATATTCCTTAAAGACTCTCCTTTTCTCGCATCGCTAGGAATGCAGCAAATCCACAAAATTATTGTGATCCCCCAGGTTTATGGATCGTTACCGGGCCCAAATCAATTTGGCAGTTTTTTGGTCCATTGCCTCGTCTTTGCTTATTTCACCACTATTATCCCTAAGCGAAATTGGTTTATGGCTTTAGCGTTGGGGTTACTCATTTTAACTTTTTCTCGAAGTGCTCTCATTGCTCTCATCGTGGCTATTGTCCTCTATTTTCTCTACAGTCCTAAAAAAACAGCCTCTATTTATAGCCTTGTCGGAATTACTTTTTTTGCCCTACTCGTATGGTTCGGTTTAACAAAACTATTCGGCGGAGAGATTCGTGATATTTTTACCCATGGCGCATCGTATTCCGGCCATGTGAACGCAATCCATATTGCGATTGATCGCTACTTGCATGATGGTGGAGTTTGGAATCTTCTGTTTGGTTATGGCGCCGGGGAAGCCGGACCGGCGACATTTGTCCGGACGCAATCTTTTATTCCAGAGAGCTGGTATCTTCAGATACTTTATGAATATGGAATATTAGGGTTACTGTTAATTATTACGGCGTTTTGCTTAACTGTGAGAGAGGCTATAAGAGTGAAACATCATCTTATCTGGGTTGGTCTAACCGCAATGATTGTTAATAGTCTCTTCCTTCATGTTTTTTCCGACAACCCGGCGGTTACGGCCCTCACATTTTCCGTGATCGCATTACTGGCAACCCATCCAATCCTTATTGCTCGATCACAAACCTAGTGGATTAAAATGTTAATACAAAATCCAAAAGCCATAAAAATTTCGACCTATTTAGCAGCAGCAGTAATTTTGCTACTCCCGCTCTATTACGTTCGCTTTACGCTCTTTCGTATTCCAACAAATTTGCTTGAGATAATGATTCTTGTATCAGCTTGTGTGACGGCCGCATCGCTACCAAAAGAAAAATTAACACAATCTTTTCCGTATCTCCTGCCGGTCGTCTTAATTCTTATTGGTCTCGCTTCCGCCAGCTGGTTTGCATTTGATAAACGAGTCGCTCTCGGCATTATTAAAGGCTGGTTTGTGATCCCAATTATTTATGCTTGGGTTCTGACTCAAACCCTGGATAAAAAGACGCTTCCGCTCTTTATCAATGCACTTTATATCAACGTGGTTTTGGTTGGTCTCTATACTATTCTGCAATATCTGATGGTAATCCCGCTTCTCCCATATCAATTAACGGATCCTTCGCTATTACAGTACGCGGATCAGGGTAGAGCATTAGCTTTTTTTGAATCACCAAACTTTATTGCCATGTACCTCATCCCCCCAGTGGTTTTTTTAGGCATCTATTTTTACCCCAATTGGCAGAAGTTAGTTTTCCTGCTTAGTCCTATGGCCGCTATTTATTTATCCAGGTCCAGAGCCGGATTTATTACTCTATTTCTTCTCGCCGTACTCGTAATAATGTACTATCTCTTGAAAAGAAAGAGGATCTACGCCGTCCTTGGAGGATTGGTCGGTATCCTGATTCTTGGCTACTATTTGAAACTGAATATTAATTTTGAAGGAGCCGATACGCTTCGATTAGCCATTTGGAATGTTGCTGTTTCACTCATCAGCCAGCATCCACTTTTGGGGATTGGACCCGGGCAATTTCACGAGTATTTCCGGCAAACTACCCTGCTGACACCAGGTCTGTATCAAGCCGCGTTGCCCTATGCGTTGCATCCGCATAATATTATCTTTTCCCTTTGGTTGTCTGGTGGACTTCTTGCCGTTGTTGGGTTCGGAATATTAATTTTCGAAGTAGTTAGACGATTAATTCGTGCAAAATCGAATAAAACCTCGTTTATCGCTTTTGCCGCAGGATGGGCTGCTTTAGCAATCCTCATTCACGGCATGTTCGATTCCACATATTTTAAAAACGATTTGGCAATTTTGGCCTGGTTCTTTTTGATTATTATTGCGGTGTTTTCTGTCGCCGAATCTTCAGAATGACATGAATATTTTATTTACAAAATTCCCGTTAGAGTCACATTTTGGCGGCGGGGAAAAGCACACCATTCAACTCGCGGAGGGATTGGTTCATCAAGGACATACCTGCATTTTTTTGGGGTCTGACCCGATTCTTCTGAAAGTGTGGCAGGAGCATGATTGGTCCCACTATCCTGCTTCAGTTGGACCGGAACCGACCTCTGTTCGTGGGGTACTACTTTTTACGTTTCGATCACCCCTGACCTTTCTGCAGTTTGGTTATTGGCTATTAAAACTCAAGCAGAAATATGCTATTACGGCCATTTATGCTCAATCACTAACTGAAAAATTGCTCCTTACTCCATGGGCGTGGCTGTTTGATATGAGGATGTTCTGGATGGAACATTTACAAATTGAGCGTTGGCTGATCAAAAATCCCTATCGGATTTTTTATGTTTTATGGTCCAACGTGGTCACCATAGTTACGGTATCGAACGGAGTATCGGCCCAACTAGCACAATTAGGCGTGAAAAAAAAGAATATTAAAGTTATTTATAATGGTATTGATGTGAATGAATTCTTACCTCAATCGCGACCGTCGCATGAGCACATAGTATTAGGAACCGTGGCCCGATTGTCGATTGAAAAAGATGTTGCTTCAGTTATCCGAGCTGTGGCGTTATTAAAGGAAAAAGATATTCGCGTAATTTATCGCATTGCTGGTACCGGGGACCAGCTCGAATCTTTGCAGCAATTAGCTGAAGAATTAGGCGTTTTCAGCGAAGTTGAGTTTTTGGGTTTCACCAAAGAGGTGAAACAGTTTCTTCAATCGATCGATCTTTTTGTTCTCGCCTCGTTTCGCCGGGAATCATTCGGGATTGCCGCTGCTGAAGCCATGGCGATGGAACGTCCAGCGATTGTAACCGACACCGTTGGGCTCAATGAAGTGGTGAGCGATAAAGAAACTGGCCTGATTGTCGAAGCACACAATCCTCAGGCAATTGCCGATGCTATAAAATATTTTGTTGACCATCCAGACGAAATAACATCAATGGGTAAAGCCGCCCGAAAGCGAGTGATTGATAACTTTAACCTGGAATTGATGATTAAGCAGTTTTCGGAATTATTTGCTCATTAATTTTTCAATCGCAACGGTCACATCATCAACCGAAATTTTATCACTATACGGATTGCCGGAAATATCTGGGGGCAAAACGCGTAATTCGAGTTCTCTATCCTTGGGCACCGCGAATTGAGAGTCTGTTGGTGGTTTGCATAAGACGATGGTTGATTTCGCTTCGCCATACGGGGTCCAGCGTTTTGGATCGTGCGTGGCGGAAAAGAGACTCACGACATTACACCCCACTGCGGCGGCAATATGACCTGGCCCGGAATTAACCCCAATAAAAATAGCGGCAATTTTTAGAAGGGCCGATGTTTGGACCAGGTTTAACGCACCACAAAAGTTAATAAAATCGTTGTCTGTCGATCCTGATAACGTATCATTCGGTCCGCCAATCATAACGGGAGTAAACTGGTGTTCTTTGAGCCATGCGGCTAATTCAATCCAACGTTCTGGCAACCAATTTCGTGCTGGATCGCTGGCAAATGGATGGAGGACGGCGATTTTCTTGCCTCCTATTTTTTTGTCAGCCAGCAATTGCTTAACTTCTTTCATGCTCGTTTCAGTTACGTGTAAGAGGGGTGGTGACAATGCTGGGGCTTTCTTTCCGAACACTTCAGCAACAGCTTCTGGTAAACGATAATTGCGTTTGACTTGATGACTGGTGGCGGGGAATTGAATTGGATGAGTTAAATAAAATCCGGCCCCGGCATTGGTAAATCCAAACGTGTGAGGAATTTGCGTTCGTCCTAAAATCTGATTTATAACAAGATCAGGATGAAATACGAGTACAACATCAGGATGAAGTGATTGTAATAGTTGGCCAAAGTACGTTTTAGCTTTGTCCCGATCTTCGTTCCCCTTATAATTTCCGAGTTGCCGCACTTTTCGCTGCCATAGCGCATCATATTCAATGATTTTGGCTTGCCAAGGGTTGTGATGGAGTAACTGCGCCGGGTCTTTACCGGCAATTATTGTTAGTTCCGCGTCGGGAAACATTTTCCGAATGGCGTCGAAAGAGGGGAATGTCATCACGACATCCCCGATTTGATATAACGCGAGCAAAACGATCCGCGCGGGTTGCATTGTTTCTTTTGGTGAATGCTTTTTATACAAGACTCCACCAATTAGGTCATACAGACCCATAGCAGCGCGAATATAGCCTTTTTGATACACATATTTTCGTGACATATTATTTGAATGTCTCCAATAATTCAGTTTTTGAGGCTGTGGCCGTACCGAGTTTTGCCACCACGATTGATGCAGCATGATTGGCGATTGTCGCGGCCGTTATATTGTCCGCTCCAGCTGCCAGCGCCAACGCGAATGTGGCAATCACCGTATCTCCCGCACCTGAAACATCTGTCACTTCCTGAGCTTTAGTTGGCAGATGATGCAAGTTACCATTCTCATATTCTATCAAGAGTAGGCCTTCTTCGCTCATAGTCAAAAGAATATTCGTCTCTAACTCACGAGCTAAATCTAACCCATGTGTTTTTGCTTCTCCTAAGTTACGAATCGGTTTTCCCGCCATCGCTCCCGCTTCTTTTCTATTAGGGGTAATAAAATCAAGGTGATGATAAAAATCTTTATTCTCGGGTTTAACATCGGCAAGGATTGGAATTGAATAATGCTGGGCTATTTCCCGGATAAGTGAAATAAGTTTGTTGCTTACCACTCCTTTCGCATAGTCACAAATAAGAACAGCCTGACAGGTTGCAACAATCGACTCAATCTGCTTAACCAAATTTTGAGTATCGTCGGTTGATATAGGTCGGATTACTTCATGATCAATTCGTACGATCTGCTGGTGGTTTCCGAGCACACGAGTCTTCTCGGTTGTTGGCCGATCGAGCGTCAGTAATCCATCAATTTTAATCTGATGTGTTTCCAGAGTTGTAATTAGTTCTTCGGCTTCGCGATCTTTGCCAACTGCTCCAAAGATATGGGCTGCTCCCCCCAAACTTGTTATGTTAGCTGCCGCGTTGCCCGCACCACCCGGAACAATCATCGTTTCGTGCCATTGAACAATCGGAATCGGTGCTTCTGGCGAAATCCGTTCCACTTTCCCAAAAATATAACGGTCAAGAATAACATCTCCAATCACGGCGATTGATGTTTGTCCAAACCGTTCAATTATCGTTTTTGTTTTCATGTTTGGGCCCGATTGAATCTATATAGGAACAGAGAATATGGATAACCACTTGATACGCCTCCTGTATTCTAGCCGTTTGATCATGGGGGATTTTAATGTGGTAATCGGCCATTTTACCGAACGCCTCACTTTTTAGTCCGTTGCCGCTGATGGCAATAGACGTCAAATGATTTGCTTTTGACCAATTGAGGATGCGATGAATATTTTTTGCCTTCCCCGATGTTGAAATGGCAATCAGAATATCGTATGGCCGGCTCATCGCCTGTAAATCTCTCTCCATCGCCGTTTCAAAGCCATCTTTATAATCATTGCCCCAGGCCGTTAGTGTACTAAGACTAATCGGTAGAGCCAATGCCGGTAGTGCGTCTCGGCCTTTCAATTCAAACTGAGCTCGTAATTCGCCCGCAAAATGATCTGCATCAGCCCATGATCCCCCATTTCCGGCGATAAAAATTGTCTGCCTATTTTTCGTTGCTTCAATCAGTTTTTGCCCAACCCTATCAATCTCATTAAGAAAATTGTCATCGAGCATCGAATCAAGCAGCGAATGCGTGTCGGAAATGATCTTTCGTGCGACGGATTTAATATCTCACCTCAACTTAAAGATTGATGAAATTGGCGATATTTCAAGGAAGAGCTGAGTCTCCGAGTGAGTCGTACCTGGGAGTACGGTGAGCGAGGAACGGAAGTGATGACGCAGAAAGATTTCAATTTCATCGGTCACTCTCTGAAACCGTTGGGATGGCTCTGATGCCATCTCCAGGCGCTTGAAATAATTGTTTGAATATTGGAGTGTTTTGGAGTCCAGCCTAGTTCTCGTTTAATCTTCCGAGCATTGGCGACAAGTTCTGGTGGATCGCCAGGCCGTCGATTGGCTTCTTCTTCGGGAATATCATGGCCGGTAATTTGTCGACAGGCTTCAATAATCGCTTTAACTGAGTAGCCTGTTCCTGTCCCAATGTTATAAGCGTTAAACGATTCTCTTGCCGAATCAAGGTTATTTAAGGCCGCAACATGGGCTTCGGCTAAATCGGTGACGTGAATGTAGTCTCGCACGGCAGTGCCGTCGGGAGTAGGGTAGTCAGTCCCGAAAATTTTTATCTTATCCCGCTTGCCTAACGCAACTTGTAACACCAGCGGAATTAAATGAGTTTCTTCTGCATGATCTTCACCAATATCGCCTTCGTCATCTGCTCCGCAGGCATTGAAATAACGGAGGGCCGCTGCTTTGAGCCGAGTATAGTGGGTCATTTCCGCAATTGCTTCTTCCGAAAGCAGTTTGGATTTTCCGTAGGGGTTGGTTGGATTCTTTGGGGTGTCTTCAATAATGGGGACAATTTTTGGTTCGCCATAGATGGCACAAGTTGAAGAAAAAATCAGACGATTCACATTGGCTTGGCTCATATGATGTAGAAGATTAATTGTTCCAGCCGTATTATTGCTCAAGTATTTGCTTGGGAGTTTAACTGACTCCCCAACTAACGCATAAGCCGCAAAATGCATAACCGCATCAATTGGTTTGGACGAAAATACCTTTTTGAGCGACCGATTATCAAGTAAATTGCCCTGAAAAAGATTCTTGTCTAACTCGAAATCTGACAGGCTTTTTGGATGGCCGAGTTCGAGTGAATCAAAAACCATCACCTCATGGCCTGCCCGTTGCAACTGTCGCACCGTATGGCTTCCGATATATCCTGCCCCGCCTGTAACGAGAATTGTCATGATAATTAGTTTAACAAAAGTAGCAAAGAAAATAAAAATTTTCGATAGAAAGAATATACCTAATGTAGTATAATTACATTGTGAAAATCAATTTTTTTAAAAATCTTCCGTGGATTGCATGGGCAATTACAATTCTTCTTTTTGTAGTCGGCCAAGTGTATCAATACCAATTCACATCCCTCCAGCCAGATCTTTATAATATTACCGCACGGGATAATGCGGCAACATATATAGTTTACAGTACCTTGGGTGCGTTTCTAACGTTCTTGATAATGCTTACTTATTATTTCAAATCCCGAGAACGAAAATATCTTTGGGGACTACTTTTACCATTGCCAATTTATTTGGTTTCGATTTACACCGTGGCAAATTTTGCATTGAGCTATTTGCAATATTATACAAAAATCGCCAGATTTTTCTGACGGCTTTATGGCGGAGAGGGTGGGATTCGAACCCACGGAGCTTGCGCTCAACGGTTTTCAAGACCGCCGCACTAGGCCACTATGCGACCTCTCCAAAACGCATTTATTATACTACAAAATTACCTGTTTGTCTCCTGTAAAACAAAAGGAGCGACGCGTGTCGCCCCATGTAATTTGAGGACGGGACCAGTCGTTGGTCCCCCATACTGGTTCCGTCAGAGGCCGACGAATCTGCTCGCCAAATTCGGCAGCATCCAAGCAAAATCTAGCTGCGGGCTCATCTCAGACTACCCCCATATTCCGATCTGAGCCCGCATACCCGGCAGGCGAGTGGCGCTCCCGCGTTGCCGAGATAATTATATCCCACCAATTCTTGAGGCAAAAGTCAATATCATAACTCGCTCCACCCCTGAAGTTGTGGATAAAACCGTCGAAATCTGGTATAATTCGATAGTGCACTGACACTTACTAATAATAGTATTAAGGAACGTCAGTATTGCGGGGTTGCTTAGCAACTCCGGTAATTTGGAGAGGTGCCAGAGTGGCTGATTGGGGCGCCCTGCTAAGGCGTTGTGCCCGTAAGGGTACCGAGAGTTCGAATCTCTCCCTCTCCGCCAAGCTAGTTCAACCGTCAAAGACGGTTGTCGTGGCTTGGCAAAGAAAGCAGGATAAGAACGCGTAGAGTTCGCCAGGCATTTATAAAAATTGGCGGTGGCCAACTCATCTCCTGGTGCCACCATTCGCATGGCGAATAGGGTAATACCCTTGTGGTGCCATCTGCCAGGTGCTCCGGCGGTCGCCGGAGACAGATGTCATCTCTCCCTCTCCGCCATAAAACAATGATACTTTTTGTCTATTGTAGCTGGAGTGACACAATTTCGTCTCGCCCGAGCCACCGATGGACAAAAGAGAAAGAAATGAGCGACCTGACGAGCCAATCTGAAGGAGTTAGTCAAGAAGTAGAAGTAAGTCTTAGAATACCTCGAAATCTCTATCAGGCCTATCTTGCCGAAGCTAAGCAAGCTGGCGTATCGATTGAACAACACCTCGTGAGTATTCTTCAGGAGGCGCCTGAAGGACTGAAGATGTATCGCGAAAAAAAAGCGAGAGAGGCGTGGTTTCGGTCCCAGGAGCTTATCGAAGACACAACATTTCGTGTCTGACAAATCTTTTTTGTAACTGTGAATGAACGCGAATTAATTAGTCTCGACCAGATGTATCTGCTAGAGACTAATTTTTTTGTTTTGCTTACTGTTAGGGATGTGCGTATAATTTAATTACACATCAACACGATTCAATCACAAGGAGGAGTAATGGCAAAAGCCAAGGTAAGACTTTCGGGCAGGAATAAGTGGAAATGGATTCCATTAGTTATTGTAATTGTCGCAGCCGCGTATTATCTAATGACGATGATTTCGCCGTCGGCCAGCATTCTTCGTGTTTCCGGACCGTCGATTTCCGGGGTCAGTCCAAGCTCGGCTAAAATTGGAAGTGTAGTAGCTATTCGTGGACGAAATTTTCAACCCGGCACCAGCGAGATTTATATGGGTGGCGGCATTGTGACCAATTATCTCGCCAACTCTAATTCGAGCACGCTTAATATTTACGTTCCCGATTCGGTATGTCAGGCTCCAATTAAGGCCGGTAACTGCAAAAAAATTACGATTAATCCTGGTTCAACATATAAACTATATGTTAAAGACCTGAACGGTAATAAGAGTAACGAGGTTAACTTTACTGTCAGTAAGCGATAAGCAACGCCCGTCACGCTTAAACCTAACGACTCAGCCTGGAAATCAGGGGCTGAGTCGTTAATTATAAGGATATATATGGAAGATATCGCGATCGAAAAAATAATACCACGTGGTTCTGTTGCTAAACTGGCTCAAGAGCTACACGAGGACGGCCGAAAAATAGTATTTACCAACGGCTGCTTTGATATTCTCCATGTCGGGCATATAAGATACCTGCAGGCAGCACGCGATTTAGGCGATGTATTGATCATGGGAGTCAATACAGATGATTCCGTTAAGAAAATAAAAGGACCAAGTCGGCCGATTGTTCCCGAGCATGAGCGAGCGGAAATGTTGGCCGCATTAGAATGCGTGTCGTACGTGGTTTTGTTTCACGAAAATACGCCGGAGCAGATTATTTCAGAAATTAAACCGGACATCCACGTTAAAGGTGGGGACTACACTATTGATCAACTCCCAGAAGCTAAAATTGTACAATCATATGGTGGGGAAGTGGTAATTATGCCAACAGTCGCCGGCAAATCAACCACGAATATTATTAAGAAGATTTCTGGTCTGGATTAAGTAATTATCTAAATTTTCTCTAGTCGATTTATGTTACATTACGCATAAGGTGGAATCTCCCACGTGTGACCAACTCGGCCGGAGGCGAGAGATGTTTCTTAGGTCGAAGGATTTTGGATCGCTCGAAATAGGAGTCCGAGAAGCCCTTGAGCTTTGTTCTGGAATGCTGGAATTGATCCTGTGGCATGGAAACGATCCCATGTTTACTCTTGATCAGGCGACTCCAGAAGCTGTTTTGACCGCGTATCGCAATGTGGTCGCCTTCTATTCCACGTTCGAGGACGGTCAGTGGAAACACTGGTTCAAAATCGATGAGGAAGACGGTCGGATCACGCTTACGGGAAGAGATTTTCTGCCCGAATGGCGAGTCTTTGCGGTCTCCTGGAGTCCCAACAATGCAGCGGGCGAAGGGTGGGGATTTTCGATTCGGCAAATGATTGTGATTGATGAATGGGAAGATGAAGGCGACCGCATATTCGAAGAGGTCCTCGACGATCGGTTCTTGAAGGAAGCCGACAAGCTTGGCTGGCAGGGAATAGTCGGAGCTCTGCTGGTCGCCTAAGCAATCTCTGCTAGGACGTCTGATGTCCCAACTAATAGGGCCCGCTGTGTGCGGGTCCTATTAACTTAGTAATGTAACCAGTGCGTAATCCAGCGGATAAGGGAAAATTCATTGCGGAAAGGAATAAACTGCATCAGCGTTTCCGCTACCTCTTCCACATTGTCGTCTTTGCAGACGATAGTAATGGGAAAAGCAAGCGGATAATTAAGATCGCAGACAATCACGGGCGCTTTATGTGAATCATCAAGCGTAAACGAGTGAATTTCGCCAAAATTAATTTTACGATCGTCTATCATAATGCCAGATTTATCGATCGAGTAATCAACGATTCTTGGATGATCGTCTGATTTATCCAAAAAGTACCAAAAAAGCAAACTGACAATCACGATCGCGATATAGTTTTTAATAAAAAAGAAGGCCAATAGCGCCAGAAAAAAGAAAACACAAACATTAGTATACCAAAGAGGTGTCTTTTTTTGATATAAGAATTCCGGTCCTCGCCAGGAGATTTTACGATTAAGGTTAATTGCATCCTGAACCATAATCTAATTGTAGCATAGTCAAGATACAGAAATAAAAAGTTTCGTCCGAATAACGAAAAATTCCTTAGCGAAAGGGATATTTCCGGGCTGTGCAGGCTACATCTTCAGTAGGTCGAGGGCCTTATAAACAAGCAGGGCGGGCCAGACCAAAGCTTTAAGTAAACCTAACACCCCTACCCAAAAAGTCGGAGCATGCTTGAGGAAATAGATAGCTGCGCCGATGACACCGAGACCATAGACAGCACCCGAAGAACCACCGGTATAATAATGACTATTTTTCAACATATAGATCACCTTCATTTACATAATAGTTATTACCTCCACTTTGTACAACTTTGTCGG